>WJIP01000359.1 GCA_014730185.1 Caldithrix sp.
AATGTAGGCCCCGCCAGCGGGCGGGCAGGTTGAAATTTTACGGTTGCCGGAGCCTGTCCGCCAACCGGCGGATTTTAATCGCACTAATGTAGGCCCCGCCAGAGGGCGGGCAGGTTGAAATTTTACGGTTGCCGGAGCCTGTCCGCCAACCGGCGGATTTAAATCGCACTAATGTAGGGCCGGCCAACCCGGGGGCGGGTTGAAATTGTTAAGATGCACAGGCAAATCAACGCATATAAAATAGAAAGAGTTACTACATTCAGCGTCTCTGCCCCTCAGCTGGGTATAAATTGTCCGAATCAGGTTGATTTTTTTCCCGCTGATCCGTTAATATAAAAAACCCATAAAAACAGGTTCCACCAACAGGCAAGTCGATAGAAGTTCATAAACCGCCGCAGACGCGTCATACGAATATAGAATTGAAAGAGTCGATACACTCGGCAGGGTATAGATTGACCTATACCGCAATTCTTGCGGATTTTAAATGTTGGCGCAGCGCATTTTCAGCCGCTGCAGCGTATTCTTTTTCCAGTTTATTGAACAATTCCTGTACCGAAATGATTTCATCGACTTTATAAGCATTGTCCCCGGCAAAGGTATAACCTTCTTCCATATTACCTTTCCGGGCATTGGTCAGGGCCTGAGCGATGCAATACGGCGCGCTGCGGAAATCACATGTTTTTAAGCATTTCCACGGACACCGAAAGGGTTTTCGGGATCCGGCCGCAATTTCATCAATAAAGGCGTTACGAATGGCTCTGCCCGGTAACCCCACCGGACTTTCGATAATGGTAATGTCTTTTTCTTCACAATCGATATAGGCTTGTTTAAATCCGGGTGAGGCGTCACATTCGTGTGTGGCCACAAAGCGGGTACCCATTTGCACCCCCTGAACGCCCAGTTCCATAATTCGAAACATATCGGCACCGGTATAAATACCGCCGGCGGCAATAACCGGTATTTCCTTATCAAATTGGCGGGCATAGTGCTGGGCCACCGGCCGTACCTCCGGAATCAGATTTTCCAGAGCGAAAGCGGGATCGAAGAGCTGATCCTTCTTAAACCCCAGATGTCCGCCGGCCCTGGGTCCTTCGAGCACAACCACATCCGGAACATGATTGAATTTCTTCTGCCAGGTTTGAAATATCAAGCGGGCGGCCCGGCCCGATGAAACGATAACGCCCACTTTGGTTTTTGCGGTTTTCAATCGGTGCGGCGTGATGGTTTCCGGCAGTTTTAGAGGGAGGCCTGCTCCCAGAAAAACGATATCGATTTCCTCGTCAAAAGCCGTTGTCAATAAAGCGTCATAATCGGATATGGCCACCATGATGTTGATACCCAGTACACCGTTGGTGAGCGAGCGGGCTTTACGGATTTCCCGTTTAAGCAAATGCAGATTGTTCTTACGGTAATTCAGATGCGGATTTTTTTCCAGCATACCAATACCCACCGATGAGATGACACCGATCCCGCCGGCATTGGCTACGGCTGAGGCCAGGCCGGACAAAGAGATGCCCACCCCCATACCTCCCTGAATAACAGGCTTTTGCACGTGTAAATGATCTATCCTTAATCCTGGCATTTTTTCGGACATAAAACGGTCCCTTCCGGTTGCAGAATACGGTTAATGCGTATCGCATTACCGAACCCGTTAATGGTTTACAGTTGATGATCTTTAACATACAACAAACCGGAGCCGTAAAACAGGATGGTGAGGCATTGACATGTAAAAGTTATGTAATTGTTTGTGGTGATCTTTAATAAACAAACAGGCTGAAGACTAAGCAATACAAGTTCTGCAGGTGTGTAAAAGATTCTTTATGCTTCTTTATTTTTAACATAAATGAGCTTCAGACGGCTTTTGGGATTTTCGCGCTGTTCCACTTCAAATTGGTTGATGGAATTAATTAGCGGCGTTAGCTTTTGAAATCCGTAATTTCTGGAATCAAAATTCGGTTGTTTTTTTTGCAGAAGATTGCCCACATCGCCCAGAAAGGCCCATCCGTCCTCATCGGCCAAATCCGATATGGTGGAGGATATCAGCTTGATTACTTTGGGAGTAATCGGATCGAAATTATTTTTTTGAGAGGCTTTACTTTTGGTTTTTGCCCCTTCATCGACGGCAGAGCGGGATTTTAAAATTTCGATGTAAATGAATTTATCGCAGGCCACAATAAAAGGGTTGGGGGTTTGTTTGTCACCGATGCCGATAACGTTCATGCCGGCCTCCCGGAGCCGGGTGGCTAACCGTGTAAAATCACTGTCACTGGATACCAGGCAAAAGCCATTGACCTTTTCCGAATACAAAATATCCATGGCATCAATAATCATAGCCGAGTCGGTGGCGTTTTTGCCTTTGGTATAACCGTATTGCTGAACAGGGGTGATAGCGTTCTCCAATAAAACCTTTTTCCATTTGGACAGACTGGGTTTGGTCCAGTCCCCGTAAATCCGTTTGATGGTAGGATTTCCGTATTTGGCGATTTCCTCCATCATTTCTTTGACATAAAGGGACGTGATGTTGTCGCCGTCGATCAGGACGGCCAGTTTAATGTCCATAACATTCACCAATCTTTATAAAATACTACCCTCCCAGATGCTGCACGATACGGTCGGCCACGCGAAAAGCGTTGGCGTAGATCGTCCAGGTAAACGGCACGCTGCCGCCGGTGGGCATAAAACTGCCATCGCTGACGTATAGGTTGTCCACATCGTGTACCCGGCAGTTCTTATCCAGAACCGAAGTGCGGGGATCGTTACCAAAACGCAAACCGCCGGCCATCAGATTGGGCGGCGGCGCTCCGCTGACGGCGGAACTGACGTTTGTTGCACCCATTTCCCGCAAAACGTGTTCTCCTTTGTCCGCCAGATAACGGCCCACTTTAAGATCATGGTTATGATTGCCCACCCGTACCCGGGCCACCGGCGTACCCCAGCGGTCTTTCACATTGTGATCCAGTTCCACATAACAATTGTCATTGGGCAGCCAGTCGTTGAACACCTCAAAGCGGATGTGGCTGGATTCCATAAAATATTCTTCCAGTTGGCGCTTCAGGGATTTACCCCACAGTAATCCTTCGGACGACCATTTTTGATTGGAAGCCCTTCGGATGCCGTTGGGATGGGTGAACATGAATTCAATCATGCCCCCCTTAACCGGTTGTTCAAACGGTTCATCATCAATGTAATACCAGTCGTGCAGGGCGCGATTGAAAAAGGGGCCGAACGTCTGTAATTCCTGTACCTGATCGGCGGTCAAATCATTGTGCATAAAATCACCGGAACCGGAGCCGCCGCCGGAAAACAGCAGATTGCGTCCCACCTGGCCGTAGCGATTGCCCAATCCCCCGGGATGTTTAGGCCCGGTGGAGAAGAGCAGTAAGCGCACGGATTCAATAGCCTGACAGGCTACCACAAAAAGCCGGGCCTTCACTTTTTGGCGATAACCATCGGCGTCGAAATATTCGGCGTATTCGATGTTGCCTTTGGCATCGCTTTTCAAGTAGAAAACTTTGGCGTGGGGGATCACTTTACAATGACCGGTGGCCACCGCCGGATTCAACAGGGCCGCGCTGGAGCTGCCTTTGGCGCCGGTGGCGCAACCGTAACTGCCGCAATAACCGGAATAGGAACAACCGTCGCGGCCCAGAGCCGGTTCAGGCAAAATAGCACGCGGGGCCGGTAAAGCATTAAATCCCAGCCGCCGGCAGGCTTTGTCAAACCATCGGGCAACCGGATGTTCCTCGGTGGGGGCGTAAGGAAAATCTTCAGTGGAACGGGGCTCAAGCAGGGGATAGTCAACCACCTTTCCGGAGACGCCCACCTCATGTTCCACTTTTGTGAAATAGGGCTCTAACGTCTCATAATCGATGGGCCAATCCACGATGTTGGCGCCTTTCATGGATCCGAACTCCGACAACAATCGGAAATCTTTGGGTTTGAGACGATGAAAATAACCACTCATTAAATTGGACGAACCGCCAACCATGTTGCCGTTCCAAAAGCTGCGTCCTGTATCGTAGGTGGATTCGGCCACCCAGTTACCATCGCTGTTTTGATCTTCGATGACATGACGTTCGTCCATCAGAGTAGGGGTATACAGGGGACGTCGGCAACAGGCAATCTCATCTTTGAAAAAATCATCTTTTTTAAACCAGGGACCTTTTTCCAGAACCAGCACCCGATAGCCCGCTTTGGCTAATGTATAGGCCACGGGACCGCCGCCGGCTCCGCTGCCGATAACGCATACATCATAATCGTAACTCATAACGGACGATACCTCATTTTACCGAAAATTTGCCCTGGACCGGGCTGGGGGAATCCCGGGTCATGTTTTAACCATTTCCAACCGATTCCTTTGGGATTAACATGGTAATGGGGGTGTCCCAACAAGGCTTCAAAAATGTAATTCAGATTTATGGATACCCAATTTTCACCCCACGACTCCTGAGTTATTTGTTTGACAACCCGCTCTTTTTGGCTCTCGTTGAGAGCGATAAACCGCTGGCCTTCCCATTCGACCGAGGACTCATCCAGCCATCGGATGCCGTTTAACATAAATTCCCGGATTTCCGGATCAAATTCCGGATCAAATAAGATGTTCTGAACATGTCTGGTGGCATGGATATCTTGTGCACCGGGGCTTTTCGCGGTTTTGGGAAAAATGTGCTCATGAAAGGCCGATAAGGTTTGCCATTTCTGATCGCCCTCAGGTATGCCGGACTGGTAACGGTTTTTGGCGGATGTCCGTTTCGGTGCCGTGATGAGATGGGGCATCATGGATAACGTGACGCCTGCCAATGCGCTGCGTTTGATGAATGTACGACGGGGTATACGAACATTTAATTTCTTTGGGCGATTACGATGAGACGGTTTTAATCCAGCCCCTCTCATGCGATCTTTAATCATACGCCTGACTCCCGTTCATGGTTTGATAAAATAAAAGAATATAAAGGTTTAAATGCAAATAAATCTGGCAGGGCGAGTAAAATATGAGCGTTATGTTATCCTTCGGTTATAAACACGATGTGATCCGGAATATTTATAGCCTGATGCGCCTTTTGATAAATAGCATTTGTGGTGAACATTAATTTTAAATTACAGTACAAAATTTTTCTGAATGCAGGTCATTTAATTAGGTTTGATTAAAGTAAAATTACAGAGTAAATTTCAGCCTTTAATATTATAACTAATTTAGACAGTGTGGATATTATTTAATTGCTAAATATCAATTAAAAAATGCCGACAATAATCTATCGATAAATAAAATGTCTATCATCAATTTAGAATGAAGCTTGGTTCAAATCTATGCGTATTAAACATTTGATAATCTTTTTGTTAATGGCTTCAGTTCTGCTGGCGCAGGATAAACGAAAAATAGGAATCATCCCCTTCACGAATAAGACCGGTAATTCATCATCCGAGTGGGTATCCTATGGTTTGGAATATCTGTTGCACAATAAGTTGTCCGTAATTTCCACGTTTTTCGTTCCCGACAAAAAAGTATTTCATGAAGCACTGCAAAAAGCCAATTTTGGCCGTAAGCCAATGACCGAACGGATGATCAGTAATATCGGACGATATTCCGGAGTAGAGGTGACGGTTTCGGGCAATTACAAAGTGGAAAATGGAACGCTCATCTTAAATGTGGTATACAGCAATGCTTATAAAGGCGAAACCATTTTTACCACTAAATTTGAGGAACCACTGGATAATTTGTTTTCAATCAACCGAAAAATAATCGATCAACTGGTCAATCTGGCGGGTATCCGTATGACGGCCAATGAGCAACGCCTGGTTGACATACGTATAACCAATTCGATTCCTGCCTTTCAAAAATTCATCGAAGCTTACATCGAGAATGAGAAACCAAACGGTCGGCTGGAAAAAGTCATAAGCCTTTTTAAGCAGGCCATACGGGAGGATGGAAAATTCTGGGAAGCGTACTATAACCTGGGTATTGTTTACTATAATCAGGGTTCCCACGAAAAAGCACTGCAAAACTTCAACACAGTTATCAAAGCTCTGCCTAAATTTGATAAACCCTATTACGGGCGGGCAATCATCCACGAAAAACGTGAAAATTATGACAAGGCGATCGAAAATTACGAAACAGTAATTGAACTGAATCCGAATGATTATAAACCCTACTACCATTTGGGCAAGTTGAATATTAAAACCGAACAATACAAAGCTGCCCGCAAAAATCTGCTGAAGGCCAGGGAATTAAATCCTAATTATGCACCGATCCACTATGAACTGGGCAACATGTACTATAATCAACAAAAATTCCGCAATTCGATCGATCATTATAAAAAAGCCACCAACCTGAACAATGATAATGCGGATTATCATCTCAAACTGGGCGATGCTTATTACCGTTCGCAGGTATATTACAGCGCGCTGAATGAACTAAAATCCGCCCTTGATCTTCGTCCCAATGATCCCATCGCCAATTTTTTATATGGTATTACTATCTATAAGCAAGCGGTTCTGGAAGAACTTGTGGATGCTTTTTTAGAACTTTTAACCAGCAACGGCAATGTAACCCAGGGGCAGTCGGATGATAAGTTCGACAAGAGTACCGGTATTGATCCCGTGCAGAGAAAACAGGTTTATCTGGATATGGCTGCGGCCTTCACCAAAGCCATCCAGGCTAATCCGGATTTTATGGAAGCCACCTTTAATCTGGGTTTAACCTACCACGAAATGCAGAACTACGATAAGGCAGAGAAATACTACAAGCGTACCTTACAGATAAACTCCAAAGTGGGCAGGTGTTACGCCAAGCTAGCTGAACTTTATACAGACATGGATAAGAAGGATTTAGCCTTGGAAACTTATCACAAGCTTTTCTATGTTGATCCGGCCTATTTTGTGCACAAGCCAACACTTGGCCGCGAATTCCAGTACATCAATGTGTTCGAAAACTTCAAGTCTGAACTGCAAGAAAAAATTCAGCAAAATCCCAATAATTTGAACAACAATTTAATTCTGGCAAAAATTTTGAAAGCGGAAGGTAAATTCGGTAAAGCCGCAAACCTGCTGCGTAATATACTGGCTAACCATCCCAACAATTCCGAAGCTAAGGATTTGCTGGCTGTTGTAAAGGATACTCTCGAACGTTAAGTAAATATCGTCAATAAATGTATTGACCTGCTTGCTAACGATCCCGTTTTTGTAACGCTTCAACAACTTCACCATCCAGCGGAAAGCGTCCACTCTGATGCTTGGAAAATATCAGATCATTATCGATGTATATATCAAAAATTCCTCCGGATCCCTTGATCAGATTTACGGCATAGGGAAGAGAATTCTTAATTTCGTCTGCCACCCGGGCAGCATAAGGGTAGTAATTTCACATGTTGCAGTATTCGATATGAATCGTCGGCATAAAATTCCTTATTTCTTAATACGGTTTAGGTAATGTTCATAACTCTGTTTAATATCGTTTAAAGTATCTGAACCAAATTTCTCTAAAATTGTATTGGCAATGATGGGAGCGGCTACATTCTCGGCAATAACCCCAAAAGCCGGTACGGCCGTGATATCACTTCGTTCTTTATGCGCTTCGAAAGGTTCTTTTGTATGGTAGTCCACAGAGTGCAGCGGTTTCATAAGCGTGGGAATGGGTTTTTTCATAAGATAAATGACGATGTCCTCACCGGTGCTCATCCCCCCTTCAATACCGCCACTGGTATTGGTCTTCCGGTAGAAACGTTTCTGATCGTCATCATAGTAAATTTCATCATGAAACTGAGAACCGGGGCGGTCGGCTGCCATGAATCCCTGACCGATTTGTATGCCCTTAGCCGCTTGTATGGAAATTAGAGCAGCGGCAAGCCGGCTATCGAGCTTGCGATCCCAATGTACATAACTGCCCAGCCCGGGCGGTACATTTCGAATAACCAGTTGGATGATACCGCCAAGGGTATCTCCTTTTTTTTTGGTTTCACGAATGAGTTCCACCATTTGTGCTTCGGTTTCTCCGTGCAGGCATCGCACCTGCGAGTTGTCGGCTAAAGAATTGATTTCATCCCCTCTCAGGATATCCGCAATTTCGGATTCATTCACTTTTATGTGCCCGATTTGCACCACATGAGAAAATATGCGGATATTAAACATACTCAGGAGTTGTTTTGCAAAAGCACCGATGGCCACGCGCATTGCTGTTTCCCTGGCGCTGGACCGTTCCAAGACATTTCTGAGGTCGTTAAAATCGTATTTTAAGCCACCGGCCAAATCGGCGTGCCCGGGTCGCGGCCGTGTCAGTTCTCTTCCAGGAGCAGCATTTTCAACGTTCATGATATCCGCCCAGTTTTTCCAGTCTTTGTTATATAACACAAAGTGAACCGGACTGCCAATGGTCTTTCCGCCCCGCATGCCGGATAAGATTTCGATTTTGTCTTTTTCCATACGCATGCGTCCACCGCGCCCATACCCCTGCTGGCGACGGCTTAATTCATGATTTACGGATTGGATATCTACGGCTAAATTGGCCGGTAATCCTTCGATAATGGCAGATAACGCCTGACCATGAGATTCCCCGGATGTCAGGTATCGAATCATGAAATTACCCTTTGGTTAAATTGTTATCCTGTTTAATGCGCTGAATGGTCCGGGTCACAACGGTATCCATAGGTGTTTTACTCGAAAATCCGGAGGCATGAAAATGGCCGCCACCGCCAAACTCTTCGGCAATTTTACCAACATTTACACCATTTTTTGAACGCAGTCCAACAATCACTTCCTGTTTATCCTTTTCCACAAAGATAATGAAGACTTTGGAATAACCGTCTTTACGCATCAAGTCAATTAAGCCATCGATTTCTTCGATGGTAACATTGTTTTCAACCAGATCATCCTGTCTGATCGTCAGATAGGATATATTATGATCAATGTGCATCTCGTTTAAAAACTGCCCCCAGGCTTTCAATTGGCGCGGATGGCTGTTTTCAAATAAACGCGAATAAATATTAATAGGATCGGCACCCAAATCCGTAAGCTCTGCAGCCATTCGAAATGTGGATCCTGTCGTGCGGTCAAAACGAAATCCGCCGGAATCGGACAAAATGCCTGTGTACAGGGCATCGGCCATCTGTCGGCAGATGGGCCATGCAAAGGCCTTAAAAAAATCGTAAAGAATTTCGGCAGTGGCCACTTTACTGGTATCCACAATTTGTAAATCAACCCAATCTTTCTTAACGGGATGATGATCTATACAAACTTTAACTGCAGTACTTTTATGAACCGAATCATATAAGTGATCAAGTCTTTCAAGCGCGCTGATATCAAGGATAAGAATAACGTCTGCTTCTGCAATCTTCTGTTGTTTTTGATCATAAGATAATCGATTTATATGTTGGTCTGTTTGCAAAAAACCATACTTAGCGGGCGGGGCGCTGGGCAGAAACACTTCCGCTTCCTTATTATGTTTTTGCAATAAATGTTTAAATGCCAGAAGGCTGCCCACAGCATCCCCATCACTGTGCACATGGCTGGTCAGTACAAATTGATCATGGGTGCGTATCATTGTATCAAGTTTTTGCAGAGCTGCATTCATTGAGTACTCATTTCCTGTCACAATTTCTTATCCAAGTCATAAATTTGAATCGATATCGCTTGTATAATTAAGACATATTGATTAATTCTTTGGTTCAGAGAATGTGAGCTAATCTATTGTAAAATTGAAGATTGTCACGCCACTTGCTTAACCTGAACAAATAATGACGGCTATTTTATTGTATAGACGATTATTTTCATATTATCGTAACAACTTGATCTTTTCGATAATTCCCTCAACCACTTCTGTGGTGCCGGCTTTCCCGCCCAAATCCGGGGTAAGGTATTTTTTCTCGGATAAAAACAGGACAAGAGCAGCCTGAATACGGTCAGCGGCTTTATTTTCACCCAGGTGTCTCAGCATCATGTTGCTTGAAAGTATGGTAGCCATAGGGTTGGCAATGCCTTTGCCGGCAATATCGGGGGCACTGCCATGTACCGATTCAAAAATGGCAACGTCGTCACCGAAGTTGGCTCCCGGTACAACTCCAAGTCCTCCCACCAAACCCGCTGCCAGATCGGAGATGATATCGCCGTACAGGTTACCCAGAACAACCGTATCGAACTGTTCCGGATGCATAACCATTTGCATGGCGCAATTATCGACAATGATTTCTTTGTAGGCAATATCAGGATATTCGGCCGCTACCCGACGAACGCTTTCCAGAAACAATCCATCACTTTTCTTCATAATGTTTGCTTTATGAACGGCGTGCACCATTTTCCGATTATGCTTATTTGCCCATTCAAACGCCGAACGGGCGATACGTGTGGATGCTTTTTCAGTGATCACTTTTAAACTTTGGGTTACCCCCGGGGCAATTTCATATTCCAATCCGCTGTACAAATCTTCTGTATTTTCACGAAAGATGACCAGATCGACGGGGTTATGCTGAAAAGATATTCCCAAAGCTGAACGCACAGGGCGCACATTGGCATAGAGATCAAGTTCTTTACGCAGGGATACGTTAACGGATTTGAAACCGCCTCCTATGGGCGTGGTTAAAGGTCCTTTTAAAGCAATCCTGTTTTTACGGATGGACTCAACGGTTTCATCAGGTAAGGTGGAACCGTATTTTTCAGCGGCTCCGGCGCCGGCATCCACAATTTCCCAATCAATAACAATCCCTGCCGCCTGTAATACTTTTCGGGCCGCAGAGGTCACCTCCGGACCAATCCCATCTCCGGGAATTAACGTAATTTTATACATATTCTCTTTTTTCGTCATCTTTTAAGCCTTTGATTATCTTTAAACAAATGCCGAATTTAGATAATTGGCTAATTTATTGCAAATGATAGGGAATATTGGTCAGGATGGGTATCTTGAAATATATAAGGTGTCAAATGTTTGAGTAGCATACATACACCAATCGCTCTCAGCTTTATGATTTGAACCAGACCAGGGCTTTTATTAAATTGCATAATTTTACAATTCAGAAAAGGATTATCTGTTGACTTCTAAACGCTATTTAACGAATGCCGAACGTAAAAAGTATCTACACATTCGTCGTAACTTTAAAGGCACTATTATCGGTATCACAGGCAATATTGGTAAATCATCCAGCTTGCACATGCTGTATACCATTCTCAAGCAAAAAGGTAATGTTCTAAAACCCAAAAACGATTACGGCACATTGAAAAGCAATATTGAGGAGATTGAACGCCTGGATAATCGTTATGATTATGCCCTATTTGAATTTGATAATAAGGGCAGGACCAATTTTGCCGAAATTTTACGGTTAATCAAACCCAACGTTGGTATCGTAACGAATTTCGGCGACTCTCATTTAAATTATTTGGGTGGAATGGTAAAAATCGCTCTCAAAAAATCAGAGGTTGTCAAATATCTGGCCAGAGACGGTGTGGCTATTTTTAATAAAGATGATGAGATGACTGCGGCCATTACACAGTTTATTGAAACCGATAAAATCGTAAAATATGGTTTTAATCCTTCGGCCGAATTTTTTGCGGGAGATATCAAGCAATTGGGACCAAAAGGTATTTCATTTAAGCTTAATGGCCAATACACCATGAATCTTCCTCTGTATAGTGTGCAGGATGTTTACAACTTTCTGGCGGCCACTGCCGCTGCTCAAAGCTTGGGAATTTCATTGGATGATATTTCAGATTCGCTGAATAATCATTTCCAGTTACAAGCCGGTCACGGGCGTTTACACCAGGCCGGAAAAACTTATATTATCGATGAAAGTTATTACGCAACACCGCAGTCGCTGAGTAAGGCTGCCCGTTCATTAATTGGATTTAAAACCCATTGCAAGCCGCTTATATTTATTGTAGGGGATATGGCAGCGGCCGGCATCAATGTTGAAGACCAGCATCTTAATATGGGATATTTTTTATCAGCCCTGCCCATCAATCACATCATTACTATTGGCGAATATGCCAAATACATTTCCAAGGGGGCAGAGCTCATCCGCAATGGCGATGATCGCGTACATCACGCCCGCGACACCAATGATGTGATTCACATATTAAATCAATATATCCGTTCAGGTGCAGCCGTTACCATCAAAGGGGTGGGCCCGGTTTCCGCTCACCGCATTATCAATTATATTAAAGAAAAATATATGGAAAAGGATGCCACTCCTGGTTGATAACAGCTTTATGAAGCCAGCACGGTTTACGTTAGGTTGATACCTGCTATTTGCTTTAAAATTGCCGCTCGGACGCATTGATATAATAAAGATTCAGACTCAATAAAAACGATTTCAAATAATGACTATCAGTTGACTTACGTTGGAAATTACATTAAAATTCAATATCAATCGGATGTAATAGCGATTTAATCCCTAAGTTTGCCTTGTATTAAATTAAATGCATAAGCTTTTATTGAACAAGCATACTATTATTAGGCTGAAACATTAATGATTTGTATTGATAAATAATTCTTAACAATATTTGAAGGTTACCCGGTACCTATTGCTTGATTATTAATTGTATTGAATGCGTATTAGAATCCGGGGTCATTATCCGGCACTTACAGGATTCTCTAAGAACGATTACACGTGAACAAGTTTTGCAAATAAAGGCACAACAAACCTAAAATTTATAACTGGAGAAAAATCATGAATAACAAAGTATTCATGGGATGGGCGTTAATTATCATATCCTTTATAGTGACCAATTTGGCGGCTCAGGAAAACATAAAGCGTAATCTGTTCAACGATTATGAAAATCTCATTGATGAAATTCGTAAAAACAATGCCCAAATACTCTCTCCGGAGAATTTCGAAAAAGCTATCGAAAATTACAAAGAGGCCAATGCCCTTTATGATGAACGTAAAGGGGATATTGTTAAAATCAGAGAGCGGCTGGAAGAAGCGCGAAAGTACGCTGAACGAGCCTCAGAAGTCGTTCAGGTCGCAAATGTTACATTTAAAGGAACACTTGAAGCCCGGGATGCTGCTTTGAACGCCGAAGCACCGCGATATGCTGAACAACTTTGGCAGGATGCGGAAGATAAATTACATGATGCCGCCCGTAATCTTGAAGATGATGACATGGAAGAT
>WJIP01000360.1 GCA_014730185.1 Caldithrix sp.
CCTGAAGCCAATCGACTTCATGTTTGTCGATTTCTTTATTCCGGGTGGGCGGCTGCACTTTTAAAATGATATCCGCTTGCTGGTAGAGCTCATCCGTTGCGGCAATAATCCTGGCGCCGGCCTCCTCATACTGTTTATCACTGAACGCGGCCCGAATACCGGCATCCTTTTCCACGAGCACTTCATGGTCGCTTTTGGTCAGGACACCCACCTGAGATGGAATAATTGCAACGCGGGTTTCCCCGGAAGTCACTTCTTTCGGAATACCTATTTTCACATGACCCTCCTTTTGCAAGATTTACATTAAATGGGTTGTGCTGTAAGAATCGTTTTTTGTAACGCAAAAAACTGAATTTTATTCTTGATACAATTTTCTGTTGTTTGTTTAAATCGGTTAGAGTTAAAATATAACCTACTAAGCTGTAAATACCAAAATTGAACAGCTTTTGTGATATCCGGTTACCCGGTTAAAGCTTTATCAGAACCCTGTTAGCGAACGATTTTGATAGCCCTGTATCGCTTTGGCAGCCTCAGATACACCGCATAGCATCATTAAATTCAATAATTTGCTTGAAGCATTCGCAGAGATTTGTTACTTTACCAACTTTAATTTTACAAGCATGGATTATTTACAGGGACAAAACCGTTCAAGAAAACATGCGAAAATTATCACAAGTAATGGATACACGAATCAAACCATAAAAAATCATAAAAATATGAGCAGAATGCAGCACAAAAAAAATGTCACGACGCACCAACACACTCTGGGGACAGTCAAAAAGCAAATGCAGCAGGCGGTTGATGAATATCTGCAATCCATTAATCCGGTACAGAGCGTAAGCGTAAAACGCTTCGAGATTGAAACGGAGGCCATTGATCCGCTGATCTGGCTGCACCAGCATCCCCATACGGTTAAGACCTACTGGGCTTCCCGAGATCATTCCATTGAAATTGCAGGATTAGATGCCGGTATTACCATGAACGCCGACACCCCCGAACAGTTTGCATCATTATATGAAAAACTTTCTCAATTGAGCGCCACCGATGAGCGGTTGAAATTTTTTGGCGGTATGCGCTTTGATCCCCTTAAACCCGCTTCATCGGAATGGCAGGCTTTTCCCAATTTTCAGTTTCGCCTGCCCCGGCTCGAATTTCTGCGCCGCGAAAATCGCTATTTTTTGGTTTGCAACGCGGTTCTGCACCCTGACGATCATTTGCCATCGATACGTAAGGATGCCCATGAGAGTATTGAACACACACACAGTGACATTGTATACCAACCGGAAAACATTCCCGAATGTTGCACCGAACGTATTGACGAACCGCAGTATGCAGAATGGAAAACCATTTTACCCCGGGTGATTGATCAGATTTCCCGGCACGAAGCTTTAAAAAAAGTGGTTCTGGCCCGTAAATCCACCTTCATATTTTCCGGTAACATTGAACCCACGGTGATCCTCAAATATATGAAGGAATCGAATCCCCATTCGTTTCTGTTTCTTTTCCGTAATGAGGATGGTACCACATTTTTGGGCAGTACACCGGAACGTTTATTCAACCGTAATCAGTCCAAAATCGAAACCGAAGCGGTAGCCGGGACGCGGCCCCGGGGCAGTACGGCCACAGAAGACGAACAACTGAAACAGGATTTATTACAGAATACCAAAGAACGCCGCGAACATCAGTTTGTGGTGGACAGTATTGCCAGAGCATTGCGCTCCGTATGCACCCTTTCGGAAAGGGATAAAGATGTATCCGTGATTGAAAATGCCCGCGTTCAGCATCTGTATTTACCCTTTCACGGAGTGCTGAAAAAAGGCGTCAAGGATGCCGATATCATCCAGGCCCTTCATCCAACACCGGCTGTAGGCGGTTTACCTACCGATCTGGCATTGCAAAAAATTCGGGACATTGAACCGTTCGACCGCGGTTGGTACGCCGCTCCTCTGGGCTGGTTCGGCCATAATCACGCCGAATTCGCCGTGGCCATCCGCTCTGCTCTGATGTGGAACCATCACCTGCATCTTTTCGCCGGCGGTGGTATTGTGGACGGGTCCGATGTGGAGGCCGAGTGGCAGGAAATTGAAAATAAAATCAGTAACTTTTTAAAGCTGCTCAATGTATGAAAGCGTCCGGTACCGCAAACCGTAACGCCATGTGGAGTGCACTGATTGTCGAAGAACTGGCGCGAAACGGCATTCACTATTTTTGTATTTCGCCCGGTTCGCGTTCCACACCTTTAACATCGACGGTAGCCCGCCATATAAAAGCACAATCCATTATTTTTTACGATGAACGATCGGCCGCTTATCACGCAGTGGGTTATGCCCGGGCCTGCGGTAAACCGGCCGTGTTGATTTGCACCTCGGGCACGGCAGCAGCCAATTATTATCCGGCTGTGTTTGAGGCCTTTAATGATCATATTCCCCTGATTATTCTCACTGCGGACCGTCCGCCGGAATTGCGCTTCACGGGGTCGAATCAAACCATTGATCAGGTAAAAATGTATCAGGATCGTATCAAATGGTTTTTCGATATGCCGGCACCTACGGAAGCCATCGCCCCGGAAATGGTGCTGACAACGATCGATCAACTGGTCTTTCAGGCCTCACAGCAACCGGCCGGGCCCGTACATCTCAACTGCATGTTTCGTGAACCATTAGCTTTCGACAAAGATTCTGCCTCAATCGATAACGTATCCACCTTAAAAACCTGGGCTGCTCAAAGCAAACCATACACCCGTTACAGTTTTCCGGAGACCACGATTGCCGAAAGCGAGGTACAGGAACTTAGCGCAATGTTAAACCGGACCCCATCGGGCATTGTATTACTGGGACGCTTAAGACCGAATGAACAAACGACCGAACTGCAGTCTTTTTTAGCGCGACTCAACTGGCCGGTTTTTCCCGATATCACTTCCGGGTATCGCCTGGGCCATAGCCATTATCCATATATTGCGCTGTTTGATTTACTGTTGGCCGCAACTCAATGGAAAACCCAAACCATTCTTCATATCGGCGGGCAGCTAAATTCCAAACGATTGCAGCAGTATCTTGAAAAAAATGCATTTGAGAATTATGTGGTGATCAACGAATATGACTACCGCTACGATCCCGGCCACCGTGTCACCTGGAAAGTGACCGGCACCCTGGCTAATCTACTCCCGCGTTTATCCGAAAAAATAAAGGTGTCCGATTCCACACCCGCAACCGAATGGTCAGCATTATCACAAAGCGTCCGGCAGCACATCAAGCGAACTATAAATCAAAGCAGCTCTGTTTCGGAAATGGCCGTTGCCCGGATAGTTAGCCAACACATTCCGGCCGAACACGGTCTGTATCTGGCCAGCAGCCTGCCGGTGCGCCAAATGCTGTGGTTTGCCGATGCGCACGGATCCCATGTGCAGGTGGGTGCCAATCGCGGCACCAGCGGTATTGACGGCACACTGGGGGCGGCAACTGGCTTCGCCCGCGGGCTGTACCGACCGGTGACGGTCGTTATCGGCGATCTGGCCTTTATGCATGACCTCAACGCCCTCAG
The DNA here is from genome assembly GCA_014730185.1 of Caldithrix sp. Taxonomy (GTDB): domain Bacteria; phylum Calditrichota; class Calditrichia; order Calditrichales; family Calditrichaceae; genus WJIP01. The sequence continues at coordinate 3,541 of WJIP01000360.1, forward strand.
GGTGCTGCAGCAACTGGATTTACCCCTAACCCTTGTACTGATTAATAACGGCGGTGGCGGCATCTTTCACTTTTTACCCGTTGTCCGGCAGGACGACATTTTTGAACCATACTTTGCCACGGGTCATGATCTGACATTCGAGGCGTCGGCAACTCAGTTTGGCATTCATTACCGATTCTGTCGTACCAACGAGGAGTTTTCCCGAGACTACTTTCAGGCGGTTGGGCAAAATCATTCAACGATTATCGAAGTTGCCATTGACCGTCAGCGTACACAGGAAATGTATCAGGATGTTATTGACGGCATCAAAGCATCTATGAAGCATAAAGAGGATC
>WJIP01000361.1 GCA_014730185.1 Caldithrix sp.
TCACTATGCTGTCCATCGGTTTGGCAGCGGGAATTTTCAAACCCTTGGTATCCGGGACCATCCGTTCCGTAACCGATTCGTCCAACAAAACCCTGGGTTTTGGAATTTTTTATGCCATGGTTAACGTCGGCGCCTCTTTCGGTCCCGTTATCGCCGGTAAATTGCGGGCCATTTCCTGGAATTATGCCTTTATCGCTGCAGCCATTTCCATCGGCTTAATGCTGCTGATCACCATCTTCTTCTACAAGGAACCGGAACGGAAAACCGAGGGGATTACATTAGGACAGAAGTTTAAAGACATGTACGTCGTTTTGTCCGATCTTAAATTTGTCATTTTTTTGGTCGTTATCGGATTAGCATTTTGGTTGCCATTCTGGTCATTCTTTAATCTGGCGGCTATTTATGTGGATCGCAATCTGGACACGGTGCAGCTTTATCTGAGCGTCAAAGCGGTACTCGGTACCGGGGTGGCCAATTTTCTATCCCAAACCACCGCGGAAGGTACACGCAAACTACTGGGTGAAACCATTTCGCATACCGGATACATCATCATGATCTTACAGATCTTCGTCTCCCGCACGGCCGAAAAATTCAAAGCTCTGCCCACGTTTTCCTTCGGCCTGTTTCTGTCCGCTGTGGGATTTATCGTCATGGCCCTGGCCAAATTATCAGCACCGGCGCTGGTGTTCCTGGGTATTGCCTTTTTTGCGGTGGGAGAAATGACTGCCTCCCCGCGCATACAGGAATACATTACCTGGATTGCCCCCAAGGAACAGGCCGGGCTTTATATGGGAGCTAACTTTCTGGCTGTAGCCCTGGGTGCTTTTTTAAGCGGTGTAACCTACACGTCCTTATACGGTTATGTACGCAGTCTGGGTCATCCGGAATTTGTATGGTATGCTCTGGCTGCCAATATGTTGTTGGGTATTCTGGCCACCTTTATTTTTACAAAGCTGGTGGGAGAGTTTACCGAATTGCAAGAGTAAATTATTGGATTACGCGTTCATTTAGGGGTTAATACATTTTAAAAGCTTTATTTATTCGGCGGCCTTATGTATAATCAACTGTACTGAAGATAGAATGCGCATTATAAGTTTGAAGTCGAATTCATCTAGGTGATTTTTTCTGAGACCGCATGCTTAATTGCCATTATACCTAATTCGGAGTGCTTATGTCCACACTTAAAATCATCCTGATGTTGATGATATTGTTTGTCAGCGTACGCTGTGCCTCTGTGGCGGATCAAAATCTCGCTTCAGAGGATACAAATCCTGCCTTTGACATTTCCGAACAAATATCCACGCTCATCTTAAAGCATGTGCACCATTTACCAAATCGACGGGTGGCTGTAGCCGATTTCACCGATATCAACGGCGATGAGCTGGAAGAAGGTAAAATTCTGGCCGAACAAGTTATCACTCATCTGGCCGGAGACAGTAACCTTGCCGTAATCGAACGGAGTCAGTTACATAAAGTTTTGGATGAACAAAAGCTGACTTTGTCCGGCATAACCGAAGAAGAGCAACAAGCCGGGCAGATTCTGAATGTGGATGCTATCATTTCCGGCAGCATCGCTCATCTGCAAAATGAGGAAGAAATCAGTGTACGCATGATCGATGTAAACACCGGTGAAATCTACTGTGCCGAACACTATCAGCGCAATGCCCAACAACGAGAAAAAGCTCTGGCAGCCCTGCCTGACAGGCAAAGACAAAAAATCCAAAAAGAATTTAAAACCCGGGAGGCGATGCGCCAATCCGATCCCCAATTGTATAAACTGCTGCAAAAACATAAAGCAGAACTGGCCGAATTGAAACAAAAGAATCCGCAAAATTTTAACCGGATTCTGCGTACGCTCAAAACTGTGAAGCAATTAAAAGAGAAAAATCCAAGACTTTTCCTGCTCGTAACGGCGCCCAATAGACCCAATAATACCCGAAGAATACGGGACAGAAAAACCCAGGAATTTCGTAAGTTTAATGAACTGCGCCAACAAATTGAATTTATCGCCAGTCACTCTCCGGCTTATCGGGAGATAATTCGAATACAGCGAACTAACGTACAAAAAGACCTGAGACGTGAGTAATGCAGATAAAATAAAATGGCCGAATCCTCGTCTTCAAACGAATTAGCCGACGGCAGTTTTTCGTCGGCATAATAATCATAGTTTCTTTGGAAGATCAGAATTTATTTTACCATCAAACGTTGTCCGGGTTTTTGATTTTCTTACTGAACGTGTAATCATGAAATTTTTTTCATTCGTCACATATTTTTTTTAAACACCCGGATAATTATTGGGATGCTTTGCGTTGAATAGCTCATAATACTTTGTCATATGGAATCGTGACGCCTCTGATTGCAATTCTCTTGCCTAGAGGATTAGTGAAATTTGAACCGGATTTACCTGCATTTTTTAAGGCAATGATCCTAAATAAAAGGAGATGGCCATGAGTTACAAATCGATTCGAACTGCGCTTTTAACTATCACTTTTGTCTTTATGCATCACGCAGCCCAGGCTCAGGAACGTACGGTATTGGTACCTAAACCGGTACCCGGCTCCCCTTTTCACTACGAAGATACCGAGGATTTATTCGGTAAAGCCTACCGATGGTTCCTGGAAGGGGCTTATCCCCAGGCCGCCGATACATTGCGTAAACTAATTGAAGCGACCGGATTCGAACTTGAACCGGATAATTATTACATCATCGTGCCCAATTTCACCGACAAGGTCACGCCCATTGGATTGTTTTACAAAGATCAGGATTATTTTAAACGTTGGTTCTACGGACTGAAGGAAGATAATCTGTATTATATCTATCTCTCCAGGCAACGGGAAGGACATTCGTTTGTATCGGTCTTAGCA
>WJIP01000362.1 GCA_014730185.1 Caldithrix sp.
GATTAAAATTATTTTTCTGTTGCATCCCGCGCATCCACAGATCATATTGCAGTTGAAAGCAGCCGACCCTATTAACCTTTGGAGGTGTAGCATGAAATATTTTACTGTCTTATTCGTCCTTTCCATTTTTTTATTGACCACCATGGTTTGGGCTCAGGATCAACCGCAAATCAGTGTAGAAGAATTGCTGGTCTGCACCGATGTGCAGGATCGCCAACCGGCCGGTATCGACACGGTTTTTGAGGCCGGCGTCGGTAAATTATACTGTTTTACCAAGCTGACCAGTACGACGGACACTTCAGCCGTTTCGCATGTGTGGTTTTTCAATGATGAAAAAATGGCCGACGTGGATTTAACATTAAAGGCCAAAAGCTGGCGGACCTGGTCGTCCAAGAATATTCTGGATACCTGGACCGGCGACTGGCGGGTGGAAGTACACGATGCGGTTGATAACGTCGTTTCCAGCACATCCTTTAAGGTGCAATAATCCATTTTAACCCGCACCCTATCAGGGCTTTTCTAAAAAATGCCTTGGGAATGACGCCTTAATGCATTGCATCCACCATTCCTCATGCTGTCCCGGCCCGGGCGGGACAGCTTTTTTCTCATTGTCTTGACAAGAATGCAGGGTAGCAATGGACACTGTAATGCCTGGGGAGTGCTATCGCTCTTCTTTCGCAACCACCCGCTCGACGGGCTATGCCGTTGGGACACAATCAGCATCTAAAATAAACCATGGCATGTATTCGACATCCTTTTAACATAATATTTTTCCGCCATTTCCCTGTCCGCCGCCAAAAATCGTTAAAGAAAATCGTATTTTTGGTTCACATTGCGGACGTTTCTTTGTATATTTTGGGTGTAACGAAAAGCTTAAATCTGCACTAAATAAAGGAGCTGTTTATGCAAGAACGTATTTTCAACTTCAATCCCGGTCCGGCCGCTCTGCCACTGCCTGTCCTGCAGGAAGTACAAAAGGATTTACTGAACTACAAAGGTGAAGGCATATCCGTCTTGGAAATGAGCCACCGCTCTAAAACCTTCGACGGCATCATTAAAGACGCCGCTCAATTGATGAAAGATGTAATGGGTATCCCCGATGGTTACAAGGTACTTTTTTCCCAGGGCGGCGCCACCCTGCAATTTGCCGCTATCCCTTTAAACTTTATCAGTCAGGGCCAGTCCGCGGATTATATCAACACCGGTCGTTGGGCTCAAAAAGCGATTGATGAAGCCAAAAAACTGGGCAAGGCGGTTAATGTGATCGCCACATCGGAAGATGCCAACTTTAATCATATCCCAACCGATTTTCAGGTTACGCCCGATGCCGCTTATCTGCACATTACCACCAACAATACCATTGCCGGTACCCAGTTCCATACCTATCCGGACACCGGCCATATCCCGTTAATTGCTGACATGTCTTCGGATATCAATTGCCGAAAGATCGATGTGAGTCAATTCGATTTAATTTATGCCGGGGCCCAAAAAAATATGGGACCGGCCGGAGTAACCATCGTCGTCATGCGCGAGGACCTGCTGGAAAAAAGCCCTGCTGATATCCCAACCATGACCAGTTATAAAATCATCGGTGGTAAAGACTCACTGTACAACACTCCACCCACCTTTAATATTTACGTGGTCAAACTGGTGCTGGAGTGGATTCAAAACATGGGCGGCATTGAAAAACTGGAAGCGGTCAACCGCCAAAAAGCCGAAGAATTGTATAAGGCCATCGACAACACGGATTTTTATCGTGGCACGGTTAAAGAAGACAGTCGTTCTTTAATGAATGTGACGTTTCGGTTGCCCTCGGAAGACCTGGAAAAGCAGTTCCTCAGCGAAGCGCTCGAGCAGGGTATGCTGGGCTTAAAGGGCCATCGTTCGGTCGGTGGTATCCGAGCATCCATCTACAACGCCGTACCCCTGGAGGCAGTGGATAAACTGGTTGAATTTATGACCGATTTCGAAACGAAAAACGGTTAAACATGTCGATAAACCGGGATGGTGCAAACCGTTCCGGTTCTTTATTAAATCTTACGTTATGATTATTTGTCTGAAAATCAACTTGTTGAGATAATTTAGTGGCCTCGGCACAGAACGTTCTTTCAGCATTTCTGGATTTTTTTGAGATTCCGAATCAAATTCGAAATAATGTGCCCAATGATGTTACTATTATACCGTTATACTGAACTAAGATCAGCATCTGTTTTATGGGCTCAAATTTTGAGATTTAATGCATAAAAACACCTCGTTCGATTCTGATTTTTGTGACACGTCCATAACGGATTTAAAATACAAATAACCACAACAATGATGAGTCTTAAGAGAACATTTCTTATCCTATTGCCCCTGTTTTTATATGGACAGTCCATTCACTTTTTCCGGGAAACCATCCATATAAACCTCACCGACGACCATTGCCAGGTCAAAGGAATTTACTATTTCAAGAATCTCAACAACTACTCCGTCACCCAGAATTTATCGTATCCGTTTGCGGTAAACAATGCTCTACCTTTCCCCGATTCCATAACCGTAAAAGATTCGCTTAAGGGACAAAAAATAAATTATGTAATCGGAAAATCTCGCGTTAACTTTCTGGTAAAGGTGCCGCCGAAAAGCGTGGCCATCTACACCGTCTATTTCCGACAGCGCACGCCGGAACGTCAAATGGAATACCTGCTAACCACCACTCAAAACTGGAACAGGCCGCTCGACCGGGCCGATTTTTACATTAAACGCCCCAAACACCTGAACATTGTAAAGCTGTCACACCCTTTTGAACTTCAGGAAACCGGCGGTGATCATCAAGTCTATGTGATGCGTAAGGAACATTTTATGCCTCATAACAATTTAAAAGTTCAATGGGCGGGTAAAAAATGAGCGTAAAAATAATGATTACCAGTGTATTTATTTTCTTGATGATCCAGCTCAAGCTGCAATCCAATCCGGTAATCGCCCCTTTTATTAGTGAATTAAAAGTTGACAGTGCAGATTTCGTCCTTGAAATTAATGCGGAATACTTTTTTAGAAACTCATTTGATGGCTGTTATATAACTTCCCTTTGCGATACGGTGGCCATCGACTCTGGCATTGTGCTGGTTGACTCCAGCTTGAATATTATTGATGATTATGTAACACTTACGCCCAATGTTTTTAACAAGGATTTACAATTTAATACGCAGAGTGATGTAATCTCCTTTGGCGGCGGCTCAACGGACGAAAACAACCAACTGCATTTTGACAGCTGGGATCAAATCCGGTATGGAAAGGTGGATGCCCCTTATATCGACGCCCCACGCGCACAGCATTCGATTTGCATGTCGGTGAATAATAATCTGTATTATCTCGATGAAAGCCCCACCCTGGGCCAAAAAAATGATGATGATGAACCAACGGGTTGTTTGCATGGTTACATCGTTGATTCCTCGGAAGCCGTGCAGCCTAATTTTTCCTTTATGTATGTTTACGGCCATACAAGGTATGCCACTGTTACGACCGATGCCAATGGTTATTTTTGTATTGATTTCATGGCTGTTCTGGTCTCACTTCATCTCATGGAAGACGGACATCCGGGCCCCTTTTTGCGTTCACAACAGATTTACCCGGGCGATACCATGCGGGTCGAAGTGAATAAAGATCATTTTACGGGCATGCCCAATTCCAGGGAACCCCATGTTTTACAGGATTTCAGACTGGAACAAAATTACCCCAATCCATTTAACAATCAAACCGTGATATCGTATTATTTACCCCTGTCGGATTTTATTGAACTATCGGTTTTTGATATCGCTGGTCATAAGATTGAGACACTTGATAGCGGATATAAAAAGCGGGGCCGCCACCAGATCCAATGGAAGGCCGATCGTTATGCCTCTGGGGTTTATGTGTATCACTTAGTCACCTCTCTGGGTATGTTGAGTCAAAAATGACTGATTATTAAATAAAGCAAAGACTACCAAACCATTATGCCCTGCGTTTTTTATCCATGATGCTGCCCTGAATTGCAAGCGTTTACGTTACAGTTTTTGTGCTCACTGCATCATGAACAGAATAAAATTTTAATCGTAAATGATTAATCAAAGTCTCATATTACATAAATCGATAAAAATTGTTTACTGATCATGGGGCTATATGTACATTTTAAACAACAGAAGGTCAGGATGAAACCAACACCCTTTAATGAACAAACCGACAGGGCGCCCATTCCCTTTACTCAAAGTATTTGTGAAACAGGACAGCAAATGAAGCAAAAAGGGCTGACCTGGCAGCCCCATGCAGGATGTTTTGTGTGGGATGCGCATGGAAATATTACAGTGCCTTCTCCCTTTCCCCTGAACATCTACTTTATACTGAATCTGGGTCATTTTCTGAAGATATTTGAAACGGTGCAAAACCTGACCGATAAACTGGTTTGGTTGCCTACCGAGCATCAGGCTTTGCGAATATGTCAAGAATTTAGTGTTTCTGAGAATAAAATCAGCGATACTCTTGCCGGCATATCAGACCGGTCTAATGATGCTTTGCTTATTGCCCTTTACCGGCTCATTATTGAAAATTTGTAAACCTTCTTATTTGCTCAGAAAATGATGTAGGTTAAGCCGGGGAGAAGGAGGCTGTTTTATCCTTTTCTTTGACATATTCATACATACCTTTGATGCTGTTCAGGCAGAAGTAATGTTCTCTCTGCCGTATATCCGGTGGCAATTGATGAAAAGATGACAGTGCCGGGTCATGTTGTAAAATATCATTATAAATGGCTTGCTCGGGACGGTCGGATCCCCGCGCATAATGTTTACGTACGATGTCCATCCATAATTGCAGTTGATCCTTAGCCCGGGCAAAAACGTCCTTAACATCGGTACGCATGCCGTAATGACCAAAACACATCTTTTCGGCCTCAATGCGGGAGGCTTTTTGCAAAGACGCTTCATATATTTCATAGATAAATTTGGGCGGTGTGGCAATGCGCAGCAGATGATCATTCTGCTCACCATTTATGGATACCCCGGCAACCTCTCCGGCAAACAAAATCCCGTCCATTACATAACTCACATGATGTGAAGCATGGCCCGGTGTCTCCACAACATCGATGCGCTGTCCCTCGAGTAATTCTTTATACCCGATGGCTGGGGCCGGAACCGGTTTTAATCGTCCATAGGTTTTTGCTATTTTGCCCAGCACGTTTAACGAGCCCCGCCATAATTTGGTAGGATCAATCAAGTGGGGAATACCTTTGGGATGGCAAATCACCCTGGCCTGAGGAAAAGCCTGCAGCAAATGCCCGGTACCGCCGGCATGATCCAAATGAATATGCGTTAATAAAATATAATGTACTTGATGGATATCAAGCTTTTGCAGGGCTTCGACTAGCAAATGAATGGTAGATGATGGTCCGGGATCGACCACATAATTTGCACCATCCCGTTGGTATATCCAGCTACTAATAAATTGACGGAAACCAGTCAGCTCCTGATCCAGATCAACCAGATAAAGCCCGTTGCCCATGTGATGTGTTTTTGTATGGATTGATGTATTCAACCTATGATGTCATTCCTTTTCTTATGCATGCTACGTATAGAACGCACGGTGTGTAAACGTAATTCCATGTCTTAACCTCATTATCAGGATTTGCGGTAAAAAAAATGATGAATCCGCAGATAAGGAACTTCCGTGATCAACACACTCCCAACGATTAACAATCCGCCCAGCCACCCCTGCCATCCCAATTGCTCGTTGGCAATAATATATGCGAAAAAGGCAGCAAAAACCGGTTCCATGGAAAATACCAGCGCCGTGCGGGCAGTTGTTGTATAGCGCTGCATAGCTGTTTGCATGATATACGTGTACACCGTTCCGAACAATCCCAGATAAAGCATGGCGGCAAAACTACCCGGGGAAATATCGGGCCATTCCACCGGACTGAACGGTAATGCCAGCATGGATAGCAGAGATACTGTGGTTAGCTGAACAGCGGTCAGAACAATAAAATTATGCAGGGGGGCAAAACGCCCCGTGTAAATGATATGAAATGCCACGGTAATGGAACAAATGAGCACCAACCCATCACCCTTATTCCAGTTCAGGGGATTCCCGCCGGTTAATAGCAATAACCCAATAACTGCTATAAACACGGCTAAAACCACCTTTTTTTCTGCCCGAATGCCGAAAAACAACAAACCAAGCACGGGCACCAGAACTACAGACAGGGCCGTTATAAATGCGGCATTAGAAGCGGTGGTATAATTGATACCCCACATCTGAAACAAATAAGAAAAATAAAGCAGGGCTCCGATGACAGCACCGTGACGCAGCACTTTACCGTTCAATTGCTTAATATAACGTAAGGCATAGATATCCAGAAAGACGGC
>WJIP01000363.1 GCA_014730185.1 Caldithrix sp.
ACCCTGGACCACCCAACTGCATTTGTCGCGATACCGACCCTGTTGATAACCGCGCATCAAGTTGCATTCACCCATTTTTCCAATCATCGGCAGCCGGTTAAAGGGTACACGCCCGCGCGTTACATCAAAAAATCCATGTAAGGCCAATATGTGTCTACTCCTTATGGGAACAAATCCCCGTACATCCGCAGTCATACGCGAAAAGACAAATTCACTTCCAGATTTTTCATCAAATCGCTGCAGCGTCCATTTCACCAAATAGCCTTTTTGCGGATAAAATACATTATCACGGGTGTCGCTAAGCACGGATAATCCATATCCCATAGTTTGAGCGCCATCAGCTCCCGGAATCGTCCCTTTTTGCAGTAGACCATCATTTACCGTCTTGATAAGCTCTGTGTTACAGTATTCGAAACAAAAGCCTAAATACGCATTTCCAAATACCCTTCTATGAAAAACCAATTGTACACTAAGAATACGAGGCGTATAATTCTCCTCCGCCGATGCTCGGCTGCCGGTCCCGATACCGAAGAAATGATCCGGGAATTTGCGATAACTGAGGTAATGCCTCACATGATACTCAGCCTGATTCGAGTAAAAATCACCGGATATCTCCGCTGAAAATTGTTTTCTTTGCGTATAGATGACAGCGGGGATTATGGTAGATGGTGGATGATGCTTTGTTTTTTCACGTTTATTAAAATAACAATTAATCAGGATACCACCTGCAACTTGGGTTTGCGGGGTATAGCTGAGGATGGGTAAAATAAAACAACCCTTTTCGGAACTTTGCTTTTCGATTTTAGGTCCCAGAGCCATCAACCGGCTCTGTATCAGAAAAACGATCATCAGCATAAATAGAATTTTAACACTACCTATCTCCGTGTGTTTTACCGGTTTTGGCATTGGTGAAATATCTGACATATCGGTTCTCCTCTGTTGGTTTCATTTTTTAATTCATGGCCAATATGTGATTAAATATTTATTGAATCGTTCGTTTTCGTAAATCCATACGTTCGTTTTTATAAAGTCGAACGTTCTAAGTCTTTTCAACCGGCCTATCCAGTTGATTTTGTAAAAAACCTGATCGAAATTGGTGGCGGGCAGTTGTATGAATGACTAGTTTAGGGATTCAAAAATAATTATTGCTGGCGAAATCTGGAAGGCGTTGTCCCCACCTGTTTTCTGAAGGCGGTATTAAATGAGGATTTGGAGTTGAACCCGGAATCATAAGCTATGGATAAAATCGAATAAGCATCATAGTAAGAATCGCGTAAACGATTCTGCACTTCCCGAATACGGAATTGGTTGACAAAGTCAAAAAAATTCTGGCCGGCTTGTTCATTGATGACCTGTGAAAGACGATAGGCAGGAATATTTAATCGATCGGCCAGATTCTTGATAGTTAATCCACTGTTCAGGTAAGGCTTTTCCGTTGTCATCAACTGCGAAAGATGTTCATATATGTGTCGGGATTGACGGGTAGTCAATGCCGATTTTGCATACTTCGGTTGATGGGTTTTTCCTTCATTATCCTGAAAAATAGCCGGTTGCCGCCATCCCATGTATCCGATGGCATAAATGACCACAGCCATAAGCACGGCCATTATCGGCCCTGCTGCCGGTACCGGTTTCTGCATCAGATATAATACATCGAATATGGTGTTCATGATAAATACAGCCATGAGCATCAATAGCAGATGATGCAACCAGGATAACGTTATTTTTTCCTGATAGGAATAGTTCTGGCGAATGTTAAACTTGTGTTGACGAAGCAATCCAATGCTGACTATAAAATAACAGAGATTGAAAGCAACGTGAGCCAAACTCCAGAAAAAATCGGCAAAACGGACCGTTTGATGCCACATTTCATAATATTCGATTTTAAATGTTGCCGATTTAAAATAAAACGTACTGGCAAAATATAGAATCGTCAGCACAAAGGGCAATAGATTCAGATAATATTTGGGTTTGAATGGCGACTCCGGACGGGTTAATCGCATCACATACCATAATAATATCGGACCATATAAAAACTGTTGGGGATGATTAATCATCAGCAGATGGGGCATCTTCGCATACCATTGCTGATAATCCAGCAACACACAGGCCATATCAACAGTGAAAAGCAATATTAACAAGCCCAGGATACGGTTGGCCCTCGTATTCCCTCTGATGGAGGTTAGAAGCACAGCGGCCAAAAAAACACCCTGAGCAATTCCCAATCCTATAATAAAGCTGACAAAATCCAAATGGGTTACCCTTTTCCAAGCAGAATCAGCAAGAGCGGTGGTATCGCTCCCTTTCAGCCTGCAGCATCATATCTATCTGTCGATTGACATTATCCTGTAAATCCAAATTTACGGTAAAATTTAAATTCCATCATAGAGGGCATGCAGCAAGTCCCAAGCTCTCTGTGCCTGATCCTCTTCCACGTATAAATCCACACCCTGAGCAATGGCTGAGGTAGTTGTTCCCAGAATCCCCACATCAGCAGACTTTAAAATGGCATTAATGCCATTTTCATCCAATATCTGCCTGGCCTGTTCGGCGAACATACGATTAGGAAAATTTTTAATAAAAGTCATAATATGTCCACATAAAATTGATTTAATCTAAACATTTAAGTGGCGAGCCAGGGCATGCATCATAACCGTGGCCCTTCCCTGTAAAAACACATCGGTTATACGATGCGTATAATTGGATGGTTCAATATTAATTTCTATAATAAAAGCTCCGGCCTGTTTCGCCAGCGGCGGAATGGAGGCCGCCGGCATAACTTCTCCGGTAGACCCGATAATGATAAAAACATCAGCGTGGTCCGCCTCGGCAAAGGAAAGGGATCGGGCCGGTTCCGGAATAGCCTCTCCAAAAAAGATGAAATCCGGCTTCAGTACTCCGGAACAACGATCACATAGTGGTGGTATTTTTCCCAAATCTATAGCTGCCGCCTCGTAGCTCATATGGCAATCCAGGCAAATCAATCTTTGATAATTACCATGAAACTCATAAACCGTTTGGCTGCCACCCTGCTGATGCAAATTATCGATATTCTGTGTGATTACCGCTTGTACCAAACCAGCCCTTTCCATAGCCCCCAAAGCTATATGTGCGGCATTGGGTTGGGCTTGGCCGAAGAAGTCATAAAAAATTTCTTTTATGCGAATCCAGGATTCCCGTGGATGGTTCAGAAAATAATCGATTTCCAGAAAACCCGGGTCGTATTTATTCCATAACCCGTTTGACCCTCGAAACGGGGGAATACCGCTCTCGACTGAGATGCCGGCTCCACTAAAACCCACCACGCGTTTACCTTTTTTTATACGGTCGGCAGCTTTTACTATATTTGGTGTTGACATATTATTCCTAACCTGTTTTTACTTCCATGGTTTTGTAATCCAGCTCAGAGCCCATCACGCTATGCGGAATGGAATAGATGAGTAATAACACCACAGCAGCGGCTATTACCCAGCTTTTCTTATATTTACTTTGGGGTCGATTAACCTGAAATAAAGCTATCAACCAAAAAATCACGGAGAATAAGAGCTTGTTGTCCGTTAAATCATATCCAAAAGGGATACCGGTCCAATAAGCTCCGAAGGCAAACTTCTGCACTATAGGCCCCAATATCATTCCCCCGGTGAACAGACAAATGGTTGTAATCCAAGTGTAGATTTTCAACCGTTTTCCACCGAATATCGCTTCCAGCCCACTAACCGTCGATAGAAGCATGGCAAAAAACATTAGCAATACGTGGGGCACCAGGACTAATTTTGGCACATACCCTTTAAAGCGGACCACTATAGTCTCTCTTTCAGGAATCGTCCATTCCCGGTCCCCTTTTTTTAGAACTATAAAATACTCGAGTTTGCCTGCCGGGGGCTGATGGGGTAAAAGTGCTGTCAGGTTACCGGACAAAGAATTTTGATTCATGGATATGCGGGTCCAGGTGTCGTTCGCTTTATATCGTCGGTAGATGATATTAGCCGTATACTCTTCCGAAGGGGATTGAATGGAAACCGGTAAATCGCCGCTGCCCCCGTGGCTGCGTGGTAATCGATACGATATGTTTTCCGAATCTAATGCCTTATCTCCCCTTAACGGATAAGTGGGTCCGGTCATCCGTTGATAAACAGCCGCACTTACTGTAATAATGATGGCCAGTACCCAGCGTACCGTTGGCCTATGCAGAATTCTTCTCATGTATACCCTTTCCAAAAATGGACACTCAATCCTGAAATGCTGAATCTACAAAAAAATGAGGAATTAATTCAATGGTAAAGTCCGAAGAGGAAAATGAAATTAAATTACATTGACCATAATATACTTGCCAGAACCGGTATTACATTCAGAGACTCGGTAGTATGATGCAGCGACCCAATTAAACTCCTGAACGTCTGCTTGTAGAATATGGCAATGTTTGGGATTCCGGCAACTACCAGATGACCACCATGGATTCCGAAAATTATTAATTAAATTTTACGATAGAGACAGAACAAAACCACAGGTAAACGCTTACTGGAGTGACGGTACTTGGCATCATCTTGCAGGCGTGTTCAGTTCTTCAACCGGTACGATTACTCTTCATCCTTTTTGAGCAATATTGACCCGGCATAGGATAATCCGGTTGTAATTTTGATTCAGTGCTTGTCCGGAGACGGATGACCGTGCCGATATGCACTTAAGGGGATACACTATTTTGGGTTTAGCTGTTCATGCTGAGTTGCAGTTAAACAGTTCGAATATTACCCCCCGCAGCAGCAGTCCCGGAATTCCTTTTGATATTTATAGTTTTTTTGTTTAAGTTTTTTAACCAAAATGGAGAATATTTTCTACTGCAATCAACAATTTCGGCTCGACGTTTATACACCGCCGGCACAGTAATTTTCGTTATTGTTTTTGAAAAATCCATTTAAAGAGGATATTCCGGCATGCAAAACCCCGACAAAAAAAATCCGTTGTGTAACGCGATGGATCAACACGCCGACGCGCTTTTCAACAAAGTTAACACCCAAGTCTTCGAAACATTTCCGGATATTGAATCCAAATACGGTCAAGAAGGCGTTCAGCGTACCCGCGAAGATATTCGGTTTCATCTGCAATATTTACAAACCGCGGTTTGTATGCAGGAAAAAAACCTGTTTCTGGACTATGTGGCCTGGTTAAAAATGTATTTTACAAGTATCAAACTGCCGCCGCCCTATTATCTGAAAACCCTGCAGATGATCCGGGAGGCCGGCCAAACATTGTTTGCACCTGAATCGGCTAATATTCTAAAAGAGTACATCGACCATGCTCTTCAACGCTTTGACGACTTACCCTCTCAGGCCAACACTTTTTTATCTACAGACAATAAACTCAATATTCTGGCCCAGCAATACCTGAATACATTATTGCGCAAGGACCGCATGGCAGCTGAAAAACTGATCATGCAGAATGTGGAAAATGGCGTATCCATCAAAGACATTTATTTGTATGTTTTCCAGCCTGCGCAATGGGAAATCGGCCGATTGTGGCAACATAACGAAATCAATGTAGCGATGGAACATTACTGCACGGCAGCCACTCAATTTATAATGTCCCGTCTGTATGAGTATATTTTTTCCACCGATAAAACCGGTAAAGGTCTGGTGGCCACCAGTGTGTCGGGTGAATTACATGAACTGGGGATACGTATGGTCTCGGATTTTTTTGAAATGGAAGGTTGGAATACCTATTACTTAGGATCCAATACGCCGATCAACAGCATTATCCAGATGATTACTGACACCCATGCCGATGTTTTGGCCATATCATCGACCATTCCATTCAACGTGCCAAAAGTGAGTAAGCTGATCGAAGCGGTTCGCAAAAAATTTGCATTCAAGGATATCAAAATAATAGTCGGAGGAAAACCGTTTAATACTAATAAACAATTATGGGAAAAGGTGAATGC
>WJIP01000364.1 GCA_014730185.1 Caldithrix sp.
GTTCAACCATATTATTAATAATCAACCGGTAATCCGGCCGCAGAAATTTAACAACACACAAATCATAAATCTGGAACGCAACGATGTCATGCTGATTACTATGACCAATTCCGCAGATAACAACATCAGCAACATTTCATACGATTTGAAGGAAAAGCCCCCTTTTCCGGCAACAAGTCCGGTTAAGGTCACTTCGCGAGATAATACTGTTCGTTTTTTTAATGTACCGCCGGCCGGTACAATTAATATTTTCAACCTGAACGGGCGTCCCGTGACCGAATTACATGCCGGTATGGGGAATCAGGGCATCGTGGATTGGTCTCTGTCATCAAGCATTGCAACAGGCATTTATCTCTATATAATTAAAGCCGACGGGAACAGTTTTTCCGGTAAAATTGCCATTGTTCGTTAAACCGAATTGTATCTAACATATGCACTATTTTAAAGTTTTTCTGATCATAATTTTGCTTTCCCGGGGTGGTATAACCGAACCTCCGGAATGGGTAAAAAAAAGCATCGATTTAACCATTAATACTCAATTCGATTCGGCGGAGGTATTATTGCTGGAGCGTATAAGCAGCGATTCAACATCGTTGATGGCCCGTTTCTATTATGCATCGGTCCTGAATTCCAAAATGACCCATTTTGAAAATCAAACCGATGCCGCTGTGTTTAAAAAAACACTGGCAAAAATTATAACCGATGCTGAACAAATGCTCGAACGGGATCACCTAAATCCGCATCGGAAATCTCGCATACACTTTTACAGGGGTAGTGCTTACGGTTATTTAGGTTTTTTTCAGGGGCAAAACGGACAATGGTACAATGCCCTAAAAAACGGCATGAAATCGGTAGATGATTTAAAAACCGCTCTGCAACTGGACAGCACCTTGTATGATGCTTGTCTGGGGCTCGGCGTTTATAAATACTGGCGTAGCACCAAACTGAAGTTTTTATTATGGTTACCGGTGGTACCAGACCAGCGCGAAGAAGGCATTCAGCTGATCAAAAAAGCGATAGAACACGATGCCGTAAGTAAATTCATGGCCATTCACCAGCTCATTTATATACTTGTGGATTACGGCGCTTACGATGAAGCGGCAAAATATGCTGAAATCGCTGTCAACGCCTATCCTGAAAGCCAATTTATGTACTGGGCCAATGCCCATACCTATTTCAAAATGCACGATTATCCGAAGGCCGTCGATCGGTATCAGAGGCTCTTAAAACTTATAGAATCTGATGACAAGGCCAATCCTATGCATTGGCTGATCTGTAAACACCGGATCGCAAAAATCCAATTTCGTATGGATAAATATGCCAAGGCTCAAACAACCTGGCAGGAACTTTTTGCCCGAAATTTTGATAGTTCTATTTCCGACGAAGGCCGGAAGAAATTGAGAGAAGCCCGAACGTTATTAATGGAAGTCACAGAGCTGTTATCGAGCCGGGAATAAAAGTGTATTGTGAAGTGCCAATATGTTGTTTGGTTTTGCCTGTATAGGTTTTACAACGACATTAGCTTGATTTAAGAATGCAGGCTCTTTAAATTATATATTGTAATTTTCTAATTATTTATGTTGAATTATACACAGGGATTGTATGGGAAAAATAATTGCGATTGCCAACCAAAAAGGCGGAGTTGGTAAAACAACTACAGCGATTAATTTGGCAAGCTGCGTGTCGGTAGCGGAACACCCCTCCTTAATAATAGATATCGATCCTCAGGCGAATGCCACAAGTGGGTTGGGCCTCACCTCGAATGATCAGGAAAATTCCATTTATGAAGTTTTACTCGGAGGATTAGAGGTTGATAAAGCCATCAAAAACACGAATGTTCCATATTTGCAGATCATTCCGTCTCATATACGATTAGTGGGAGCGGAAGTGGAGCTTGTGGAACAGAGAGAACGTGAACACCGCTTATCCAAGACCATCAAGGATCTCAAGGATGATTACGAATTTATTTTTATTGATTGCCCGCCGTCTTTGGGACTCCTAACCTTAAATGCGCTGACAGCGGCCGATTCCGTACTTATTCCTATTCAATGTGAATATTATGCTCTTGAGGGACTGTCCCAATTATTAAATACCATTCACCTGGTTCAAAAAAACTTAAACAAAAAACTATCAATAGAAGGTGTGTTGCTTACTATGTATGACAACCGCTTAAATCTATGTAACCAGGTTGAACAAGAAGTGCGCGAATATTTTAAAGACAAAGTATATAGTTCGGTTATCAACCGAAATGTTCGGTTGGGCGAAGCACCGAGCTTCGGAAAACCGGTTATCATGTACGATGCGGTTTGCATCGGTAGTCAAAATTATATGCGACTGGCAGAGGAAGTAATTGGTGGCAAAGACAAATAGACTGGGGAAGGGCTTAAGTGCTTTGATACCCGATAAACAGGATGAAACTACTCCCTCTGAGCGGGTGGGCACTTTAACCGAAATTGAAGTTGCAAAAATACGGGCAAATCCCTATCAACCGCGCCTCAGGTTTGATAAAGAACGACTGGATGAATTAAGGGAATCAATCCAGCAAAACGGCGTGATACAACCGATTACGGTGCGCAGCGTGGATGACCGGTACGAGCTTATAGCCGGAGAACGTCGGTTGAAAGCGGTTGCTGAGCTGGGACATTCCTATATACCTGCCTACATCGTTGCTGTGGACAGCAAAGAAGAAATGTTGCAGTTTGCGCTGATCGAAAATGTACAGCGAGAAAAACTGGATTTTATAGAATTGGCGAATGCTTATCAAAGGCTAATTGAAGAATGTCACATGACCCAGGATGATCTGTCACATAAAATTGGTAAAGATAGGACCACCATAGCCAATACTGTTCGACTACTGAAATTACCCAAAGAAATTCAGCAAAGTGTGCAGCAGGATGAAATATCAATGGGGCATGCAAGATCGCTACTCAGTTTAAGTGAACCTTCCGTGCAAAAAACGGTTTGGAAACAGATTGTAAAACGTAATCTGTCCGTTCGAAAAACCGAGAAACTGGTTAAAGAGGCGGTAGAAGGCGTAAAAAAATCCAATACACAAAAACCCAGACGATCGGTTTATATGCAGAAAGTAGAAGATGATTTGCGCGAAACCCTGGGAACAAAAGTCAATGTACGTCCCAAGAAAGAAGGTGGTGTCATCGAAGTTGAATTCTATTCACCGGAAGATTTGAACCGTTTGCTGGAAATTTTTGAAACCATCAACACCGAATAAGTATAATTACGATTATGCCCAAAAATAAGAATAAATCCAAATATACGTCCTTTGTTATTGTTAGTGATGGCAAAGAGGAGCCTAAATCTTTCCGCTTAAGTAACCGGTTGATCAGGGCTGCTCTTGTTGTTTTAATTGTTCTGGGCGTGTTAATTGTTTCCGGTGCGATTAGCTACTGGAAAGTGGCCTCTATGGCGCTGGAAAATAATCGCCTGAAGGAAGAAAATTACAAATTATCCAAAAGCCTGGAGAAGATGAATAAAATCAATGAAGACCTTAACCGTATCCGACAGTACGGTAATAAAATCCGCACTTCGTTAAGCGGATATTTATCCATTGAAAACAATCCAAAAGATGAAGACTCTTCATCACTGGAAAAAATGGATTTTGAAAAAATCGGTCTGGTGAAAAAGCGGTCCATTTTCAGATCCATTCCCTCTCTTATGCCCATAGATGGCTTTTTAAGCCGGGGATTCGAGAATGATATGTTCATTAATAAAGCTCATCTGGGTGTCGATCTGGTTGCTGCCACAGGGACGCCGATAAAAGCGAGTGCAGATGGGGTGGTTTTGTTTTCAGGTTGGACGGATGACGGAGGTAATGTGTTAATCATTCGCCATGGATATGGGTTTATCTCGATTTATAAACACAATGAAAGTAATTTGGTTTCCGAACTGGAAAGAGTGTCCAAAGGACAGGTCGTAGCCCTATTAGGTAACACGGGTAAAATCACCAGCGGCGCCCACCTGCACTTTGAAGTTTGGAAGAACGGGTCACCGGTTAATCCACTGACTTATATTAATGAAGGTCGTTTAAACTAAAATCATAACATAGAGGGTTGAATTGTGGCATTTAAAGGCAGTACTACGGAGGGTTCCTCGGCAGAAGTAAACTTAATCGGAAAAGGAACATACCTGGAAGGTAAAATTAAAACCGAAAGCAGCCTGCGCATTGATGGGCGGGTGAAGGGATCCATCAAATGTGAAAACATGCTCCGAATCGGCGAAAATGGTTCCGTTGAAGGGGATGTAGAATGCACTAACGCCAACGTTGGGGGCAAAATTGATGGGCAGATAACGGCAAAGGGGAAATTGGTATTGGAGGCCAAATCCCGGCTGGTTGGTGATCTCAAAGCATCCAAACTGGTCATTGAAGAAGGAGCGGTTTTTGATGGCACCGCCGATATGGGAGCCGGCAAAACAATGAGTTCAAATTTGCCCAAACAAGGCTCCGCTGCTGCTGACATTCCCAAAAAAGAAAATGAGTAAACGTTCGGGGTACCAACATCGCCAAGAGATCCAAAGCGCATATCAGAAGGCGGGTCCGTACCTGACCATCGCATATGTGTTTATCGGAGGTATTCTTTTTTTCGGGTTTGTGGGTTATTACATCGATCAAAAAAGTCATCTTGAACCTTTATTCTTAATCTTGGGTGTTTTTCTGGGACTCGGGTTGGGTTTTTATCATATGATTAAAACCATTCAAAACATGGAACGCTAATAATCATTGATTTCGATTAGAAAATGTAACGATTGATATTCATCCTGAAATCGTCATCGAATATACGGGCTTGATGTATCTGAGGCTTTTATATCTAAATAACGGCGAATGTGGCTCATGATCTGTTCTCCATAGCTTAACACATTTTGTCTGGCTTAAAATAATGTAAAACTATAATTATTCATGAATCGATCATGCTCAAACGTTTTACTATAGGTGTTTTAGGGATTTTATTGCTTTATGGAATTTTTTCGTGGACCCTCAATATTTTCTTGGAATTTGGTGAAAAAAAACTACATAGTATCTACGTTTCGGGAATAATTGCAACAAGTAACATCGTTGCTGCTTTCTTAATTATTTATTTCACAATTAATAAACCAATGAAACGGTTTATGCAGTATTTTTTGGGAGGTATGGGGATTCGGTTTTTACTTGTAATAGCTACCATCTTTATTGTGCTCAAATTTACGGCTATCGATACTTTTGTTTTTATCTTTGCTCTATTTGTATTATATTTCCTGTTTCAAATTTGGGAAGTGGTTTTGATTCAGTGGCATTTTAAAGAGGATTAGTGCTTTTATGGTTAGTGATAAGACGACGGCGGTCACGGATTCGGTTGCAACTCATGCGGAAGGCGGCCATCAGGAAAACATCGGCGAGTGGATACAACACCATATAGCGGATAGCGATTACTGGCATCTTCCGGCTTTACATATAAATCTGCCTAAATTTGAATCACTTCATATTTTTGGATTAAAACTTGATTTATCTATTTCGAACCATACGGTAATGTTGTGGATTGCCGGATTAATCTTAATTCTTCTGTTCAAACTAACCATAAATTACAGAAAACAAGTCCAAAAGGGTTTTGGCAACATTTTGGAAATGTTGGTGATCTATATCCGTGATGAAGTGGCTATCGCTAATATGGGTGAAAAGGAGGGGCGTCGTTTCACGCCGCTATTGGTTACTTTTTTTATGTTTATCCTGACGGCTAATTTGATGGGTTTGATCCCTTTGTTTACAACGGCTACAGGCAATATTAATGTAACGGCAGCTCTTGCGATTGTCACACTGGGAGCCACTCAGGTTTATGGTATCAAGGAAAATGGGTTTTGGGGTTATTATAAGGCACTTGTTCCACACGGGGTTCCCTGGTGGTTATGGCCATTAATGTTCATAATTGAAATTATGGGTCTGCTGGCCAGGCACGTCGCTTTAACCATACGTTTATTTGCTAATATGGTGGCCGGCCACTTTGTACTATTTGCTTTTTTGGGATTGATCATCATTTTTAAATCTTATTTTATATCACCGGTTTCGATCGGTTTTGCAATTTTTGTTTATTTTCTTGAATTATTGGTATCCTTAATTCAAGCTTACATTTTTACATTACTATCGGCATTGTTCATAGGTATGAGCGTAAATCCGGAACATTAATAAAAAATACATATTTGTGAAAAGTATTTAAACTTTAGGAGGAATCATAATGGAATGGTCATTGGCTTTGGCATATCTGGCAGCAGGTCTCGGAGCAGGTTTGGTGACGTTTGGCGCCGGTTTTGGAATTGGTAAAATTGCTTCTTCTGCAATGGATGGGACGGCAAGGCAACCGGAAGCCGGTAATGCAATTCGTATTACGATGATTATTGCGGCAGCTATGATTGAAGGTGTTGCCCTCTTTGGAGCCGTTATCTGTGTACTATTGGCGGTTAAATAATTAACGAACAGGACGGAACACCATGTTAGAATTAGATCCGGGTATGATGGTATGGACATGGATTACCTTTTTTATTGTTCTATTCATATTATCTAAAATTGCCCTCAAACCCCTGTTAGGTGTTGTGGAAAACAGGGAAAAAGAAATATCCGACAATTTGGATAAGGCCCGTAAAGAACGCGAAGAATCGGAAGCTTTGGTGGAAAAACACCGCAAAATGATTGAAGAAGCTGAATCGGAAGGGCAAAAAATTCTAAAAGAAAACCAGAAATTAGCTGAAAATGCCAGGCAGGAAATACTGGATAAGGCCAATCAGGAATCGGATAAAATGATTGAAAAGGCTAAAGAAGAAATTGTGCGGCAGAAAGCCGGAGCTCTGGCAGAACTTAAAGCGGAAGTTGCTGATCTGGCCGTTGGTGCAGCGGAAAAAATCATCGAACAGAATCTGGATAAAGATAAGCAGAAATCGATTGTGGAAAATTATATCAAAAATATGTCTAAAACCATTAACAACTAAATGAGGATTAAGGCTATTGAATCGGGTCGCAAAACGCTATGCAAAAGCGCTTTTCGAACAGGCCAGGGAAGATGATGAACTGAATAAGATAGAAAACGATATTCAGAACATTCGTTCAGTAATCGAAAATAATCAGGACTTTAAAACGTTTTTGGCAAGTCCTTTGGTAAGCGAAGACCAGAAAAGCGAAGTGTTGAACCAAGTATTTAAAGATCGGACCCAACAGCTCACGATGAATTTTATAGGATTGCTGGCTCAAAAAAAACGTATGATGATATTGAATGAAATCTTTATTTCCTTCGCAGATTATGTGATGGATTATCGCAATCAGGTTAAAGCGCAATTGATCAGCGCCACGGAACTTACTAAAGAACAGATTGATGAAATTAGGAAGAACGTCCAGTCATTCATAGGTAAGGAAGTGCAACTGGATGTTCAAATCAATTCAAAACTGATTGGTGGGTTTGTGGTCAAAGTTGAAGATAAAGTCATTGATAACAGCATCCGATATCGCCTTGACACCATACGGGAGCATTTGGTTGCCCGTTAATTAAAAACAAAAGAGGAATGGTTGATGAGTACTGCAGTAAGACCGGATGAAGTCTCTGCGATTTTAAAAAAGCAGTTAAAAGATTTTAAACAAGAAACCGAAGTTTATGAAGTTGGTACTGTATTACAGGTTGGCGATGGTATAGCCCGGGTACATGGTCTGGAAAAAGTTATGGCCGGAGAATTGGTTCAGTTACCTAATGATGTTATGGGTATGGTCTTCAATCTGGAAGAGGATAATGTTGGTGTTATCTTATTCGGTGAAGATACGTTAATCAAAGAAGGTGATGAAGTTAAACGCACCAAACGTGTGGTGGAAGTTCCCACTGGCGAAAACTTGCTCGGAAGAATAGTGTCACCCCTTGGCGAACCGATAGACGGTAAAGGTAAAATAGATGCCGAGCAGTTTGCTCATGTGGAAAGAAAAGCTACCGGTGTGGTTACCCGGCAACCGGTGAATGAACCCCTGGCAACGGGTATAAAGGCCATAGATTCAATGATTCCCATTGGCAGGGGGCAACGGGAGCTGATTATCGGTGACCGCCAGACGGGTAAGACTGCTATTGCCATCGATACCATCATTAATCAAAAAGGTAAAGATGTTATATGTATATATGTGGCAATCGGCCAAAAAGCATCGACGGTGGCTAAGGCGGTTAAAACTTTCGAAGAACACGGAGCAATGGAACATACCATCGTGGTTGCCGCAAACGCCAGTGATCCGGCACCGCAACAATTTTTGGCACCGTATGCCGGAGCCGCCATCGGTGAATATTTTCGGGATAAAGGGCAACATGCCTTGGTTGTTTACGATGACCTAACCAAACATGCCTGGGCCTATCGCCAGGTATCGCTGCTGCTGCGCCGTCCCCCGGGACGTGAAGCCTATCCCGGAGACGTTTTTTATCTGCATTCCCGTCTACTGGAAAGAGCAGCAAAGCTAAATGACGAGATGGGCGGGGGCTCTTTAACCGCACTGCCGATTATCGAAACCCAGGCCGGCGATGTATCGGCTTATATTCCGACCAATGTCATTTCAATAACGGACGGACAAATATTTCTTGAATCGGATTTATTTTATTCCGGTGTACGACCTGCTATTAATGTGGGTATTTCTGTTTCGCGTGTGGGTGGTAACGCCCAAATCAAAGCGATGAAACAGGTTGCTGGAAGGTTGCGGATCGAACTGGCTCAATATCGTGAAATGGAAGCCTTTGCTAAATTTGGCTCCGACCTAGATCCTACGACACAGAGACAGTTACGTCGCGGTGAACGTTTGGTTGAAATTTTGAAACAGGGCCAGTATGTACCGGTGCCTTTCGAGAAACAAATCGTAATCATCTATGCAGCTACAAATGGATATCTCGACAAATTACCGGTTGGTGCTTTGCAAAGGTTTGAAAAAGAACTGATTGAACACCTTGAAGTCAAACATAAGGACCTGATGCCCTCGATCATTAAAGAAAAAGTTTTATCCGATGAAATCAAAGAAAAACTGGATAAAGCATTGGATGCCTTTTTAGCCAGTTTCAAAGTTGAGGAAGATTAATGGCGACGCTTCGCGAAATACGCACACGCATATCCAGTATTAAGAATACGCAGCAGATTACAAAGGCCATGAAAATGGTGGCCGCCGCCAAATTGCGAAAAGCTCAGGAAAATATTCTTGCATATCGGCCGTATGCTTATGAAATAAGGGATTTGCTCTCCCATTTAACAGCGGTGTCCGAAGACTTGTCCGATATCCAGTTGATGCAGCAACGGCCGGTCGAACGAGTGCTTTCGGTCGTTGTTACGGCAGATCGCGGCTTATGCGGTGCGTTTAATAGTAACATAATACGCAAGGCGGCAAAAAGACCTGATGACTTTCCGGATAAAGAGGTTGCCTTATATCCCGTAGGTCGTAAAGGATTTGATTTTTTTAAAAGACGGGATGTTTCACTTAAATCACATAAGATTAACTTTTTTAATGATTTGAGTTTTGAAGATGCTATCGAGATATCCCGAAATCTGGTATCATGGTATAAAAGTGGATTGTTTGATCGGATCGAATTTATTTATAATGAATTTAAATCCGCCGTTCAGCAGAATATTATCGTGGAACAGTTTTTACCGTTTGTGCCGGAACCTGAAATACAGCAAAATGAACAACTGGTGGATTTTCTTTATGAACCGGATAAACTTACAATTATAAATGAATTGATACCATTGAATTTAAATGTACAAGTGTGGCGCATATTACTGGAAAGCAACGCTGCTGAACAGGGTGCCCGTATGACGGCCATGGAAAGCGCTACAGATAACGCTGCGGAATTAATAGATACTTTAACAATCTATTATAACCGATCACGGCAGGCCGCCATCACCAAAGAAATCTCAGAAATCGTAGGCGGTGCGGAAGCCTTAAAACAAAATTAGCTCACTGTGTATTTTTAGGAGTGAAAAAAGTTCTTATGAATAAGGGAATCATTAAACAGATTATCGGACCGGTACTGGATATTGAATTTGAGGAAAATAAATTACCGGCTATTTATAATGCGATTAAAATTGAGCGCGAAAATGATAGCGTGTTGATTAGTGAAGTGCATCAGCACCTCGGTGAGAATATGGTTCGCGCTGTGGCGATGGATTCTACTGATGGCCTGGTGCGGGGTCTGGAAGCCATTGATATGGGTGAACCTATTTCCGTGCCCGTGGGACCGGAAACATTGGGGCGTTTGATGAATGTCGTCGGTGAGCCGATTGATGAAAAGGGGGAAATCAAAACCGACTTAAAATATCCTATTCATCGAAGCGCACCCAAATTGCAGGATTTAACCACATCGGACGAGCTACTGGAAACCGGTATAAAAGTTATTGATCTGTTAGAACCTTATGCTAAAGGGGGAAAAACCGGTTTATTTGGAGGTGCCGGTGTAGGCAAAACCGTGCTCATTATGGAACTGATTCATAATATTGCGACGGAGCACGGTGGTTATTCGGTTTTTTCCGGAGTGGGCGAACGTACACGCGAAGGTAATGACCTGTGGCTGGAAATGAAAGAATCCGGTGTACTGGAGAAAACGGCATTGGTTTTCGGGCAGATGAATGAACCTCCCGGCGCCCGGCAACGTGTAGGATTAACCGGTCTGACTACGGCCGAATATTTTCGAGATGAAGAGGGGAAAGATGTATTGTTGTTCATTGATAACATCTTCCGTTTTACCCAGGCTGGTTCTGAGGTTTCGGCGTTACTCGGGCGTATGCCCTCGGC
Organism: Caldithrix sp.; assembly: GCA_014730185.1. GTDB lineage: Bacteria > Calditrichota > Calditrichia > Calditrichales > Calditrichaceae > WJIP01. The sequence continues at coordinate 10,769 of WJIP01000364.1, forward strand.
AGTAGGTTATCAGCCCAATCTTGGAACGGAAATGGGCGACTTGCAGGAGCGCATCACGTCCACAAATAAGGGCTCGATTACTTCTGTTCAGGCTATTTATGTTCCGGCGGACGACTTGACAGATCCGGCGCCTGCAACCGCTTTTTCTCATTTGGATGCAACGACCGTATTATCCCGTCAAATTGCTGAAAAGGGTATATATCCCGCTGTCGATCCACTCGATTCAACCTCCCGGATTTTAGATCCCAGAGTTGTAGGTGAAGAACATGATTATGTAGCCAAAACGGTCCAGGAAATTTTACAAAAATATAAAGATTTACAAGATATCATTGCTATTCTTGGTATGGATGAATTGAGCGAAGAAGATAAACTCACCGTATCCCGTGCTAGGAAAATTGAACGCTTTTTATCGCAGCCTTTTTTTGTTGCCGAGCAGTTTACGGGTTCTCCGGGAAAATATGTTCCCTTGAAAGAAACGATAAAAGGGTTCAAGGGCCTTATTGAAGGTGAATATGATGATGTTCCGGAACAGGCCTTCTGGATGGTTGGGACCATTGAAGAAGCATTGGAAAATGCGAAGGCAATGGAAGAATGACAAATATTAAACGCAGAGACAATGCATATCTTGTTCAAATCAATTCCTCGAGGTAATTAAATTGGCAGCGGATATTCACATAGAAATTGTTACGCCTTTCGGTAAAGTTTTTGAAGCGAAGGTCGATAGTTGTATCATTCCTGGTAAA
>WJIP01000365.1 GCA_014730185.1 Caldithrix sp.
AGAACGATCATACAAACTACCGTATGTATGGTACATAAATACCTCCGGTTAGATATGAATACTTCCGGTTAGTGATGCTCTATTATTTTGCATATAACCGTATTTATATTCAATACCTACCGGAAATATTTCCTTATTTCAGTAGAAGCATCTTCAATGTTTTCTGAAAATCACCGGCTTGAATGTGATAAAAATAGATGCCTGTACTCACCTTATGTCCGTTTGTATCGCGACCATCCCAGACCACTTTATACTGTCCGGCAGCTTTCTGATGATCGACCAATACACGTACTTTTTGGCCCAGAGCATTAAAAATGGTAAGCTTCACATTGGCATGCTCCGGCAGATCGTACCTAATGGTTGTCTCCGGATTAAAGGGGTTGGGATAATTTTGTTTCAGGGCATAAACGGTCGGCAGTTCATTAGTATCTTCGATGTTGGTCACACCTTCACCCTCATAAGCACCCATTTCCGGGGCTGCACCTGTGTAAGCAAGACCTACATCGGTACCGGCATTTAGGGCAGGACTCCCTTCTTTCAATCGGTAATCATCATCGTCCACAGATACAAACATGGGATCGGTCATAAGATTATTACCGTGATCTTCCGTAATGCCCAGCGTATCGCGCTCGTTATCAAAGAAGAGATTATGCGAAGAATACAAATAACTGTCACCGGCACGGGTTATCGCGGCACTGTTGCTGTGGAAAATATTATTTTTCACAGTCATTACACCGTTGGACATATTATCACCGGCTTCATACACACCGGAATTATCTCCATATGGAGAAAGCGTATCGGTTCCGACAACCGTATTGTTAAAGAAATCCGTAAAGCCGTAAGACAACACGGCGTTTGCGCCGGTATTTACAAAGATATTGTGATGGATTAACGCTTTGGTATTCTTCTGAACCCAGATACCGCGTTTATTGGCACCATAAAATTCGCAATTACGAACGATATTCATACTCATGGTATCAGGATTTGAATTATAAACCCCACAGGCATAACCGCTGTCCATATCTTTACCGATATTGATAAATTTAAAACCGTCCACAATCCATCCAGCACCGGCTCGGAAAGCTATTCCAAAGCCATTCTGTTGTTTTGCACCGTCAATAATTGTAGTTGCCGGTCCTTCTACGGATTCAATGGTCAAGTTTTGGGGACGAGGGGTTCCGATATAAACGTTACCATACGTTCCCGGGCCAACCATAATGGTGGCCCCGTCAACCGCGTTCTGACAAGCCATGTCAATGCGCGGATAAGGATGGCCCTCGGTGCCGTCGGCGGTCAGCGAATCCGCTCCGGCCACAACGTGCATAGTCATTAAACCGCCGAATCCTTCATAAGCACCCAAATCCGGGGCATCGCCTTCGTAGGCCAAACCCACATCTGTACCGGCATCGATAACAGGACTTTCTCCATAGACCTGATAATTATCATTTTCCGGATCAATAAACATGGGATCTTCAAACAGATTGTCGCCATAATCCTCCGTTACGCTGATCGTATCTTTCCCATTTTCGAAGAAGAGATTATGGGAAGCATACAAGTAACTGTCACCGGCCCTGGTGATAGCCGCATGGTTATCCCAGAAAATGTTATTTTGTGCCATCATCACGCCGTTGGACATATTATCCCCGGCCTGATAAATACCCGAGTTATCACCATAGGGTGAAAGCGTATCGGTACTGACCACGGTATTGTTAAAGAAATCTGTAAAACCATACGACAGGACTGCGTTTGCGCCGGTGCGTATAAAAACATTATTATGAATCAGCGCTTTTGTATTTTTTTGTACCCAGATACCGCGTTTATTGGCGTCATAAAATTTACAATTGCGCACGATATTCATACTGGTCGTATCCGGATTGGAGTTGTAAACACCGCAAGCATAACCGGAATCCCAACCTTCACCTACGTTAATGAAGGTAAAACCATCAATAATCCAGCCTGTGCCGGCCCGGAAAGCAATTCCAAAACCGTTCTCCTGTAAAGAACCATCGATAATGGTTTCGTCCGATCCTTCAGCGGATTGAATGGTCAAATTCTCCGGGCGTGGTGATCCGATGTAAACATTGCCGTACGTTCCGGGATGGACCATGATGGTTGCCCCATCCGGAGCAACCTGGCAGGCTGTATCGATACTGGCAAAGGGATTGGCTTCGGAACCATCCCCGGTCTCCGGATCAGCATCATCATCCACATAAACGGTCATTAAAGCTGTAAAGCCTTCGTAAGCTCCCATATCCGGGGCAGCACCTTCATAAGGTAAACCAACCTCCACACCGGCATCAATAGCCGGACTTTCGGCATACAGCGTATAGTCATTGTTTTCCGGATCGACAAATAAGGGATTTTCGAACACATTTCCGCCATAATCTTCCGTTACGCTGACGGTATCTTTACCATTTTGGAAGAATAGATTATGGGAGGCATACAGATAGCTATCTCCGGCTCTGGTGATGGCCGTGCTGTTATCCCAGAATATATTATTCTTAACCATCATGATACCATTGGACTGACTATCACCGGCTTCATATACACCGGAATTATCCCCATACGGTGAAAGGGTATCGGTACCGACAACCGTATTATTAAAGAAATTGGTAAACCCATAGGATAATACAGCATTGGCTCCCGTGTTTACAAACAGACAGTTATGGATATCGGTCTTAGTGTTCTTCTGTACCCAAACGCCGCGTTTGTTGGCACCATAAAATTCACAGTTACGTACGATATTCATTGTAGTCGTATCGGGATTGGAATTGTAAACACCGCAAGCGTAACCGGAATCCCAGCCTTCGCCAACATTAATAAACGTAAAGCCGTCTATAATCCAACCGGCGCCGGCCCGAAAACTTATTCCCCAGCCGTTTTCCTGTTTAGAGCCGTCAATGGTTGTAACTTTGGGTCCATCCGTAGACATGATGGTTAAATGCTCAGGCCGGGGCGAACCGATGTACACATTCCCGTACGTACCCGGAGCCACATAAACGGTTGCGCTGTCCGCAGCCGCTTTACAAGCTTCATCGATACCCGGAAATGGATTTTCCATGGAGCCATCGGCTGTGGCCGTATCAGCGGCGGCATCCGCATACACGACGTCCAGATCGCGTACGTATTCCGTAACATCATCGGCATCGCGCGGTTCAACTTTGAAACGCCCGTAAGAATAATAAACCGGTCCGGTGACATCGTACTCAAAATCCAATGTAGGATCAAAAGTGAAAAGCAGGTCATCGATCATTTGTGAACCGGAACCATCATCAATAATCCATTCTCCATATTGGTTTGCTGCCGTATCACATACACCACTGGTTTGTATCAGCACACTTTCAAAGGCTTCATTAGCGACTTCGCCGGTGTTTAATATTTTGGGATCGGGTAATGTTATATCACTGGCAAGCACGGCTGTTTCGGTAACATCGCTAAGTTCTGTCAATCCATAATACTCTTCAACTGTTCCCACAACATACAGGGAATCGCCGCGCACAACATCATGTCCGGAATCATACACATATATACCGGACCATTCACCCATACCGTCCTGTAAAAAGTAACCACTGCCACCAACTGCCGTCACTATACCCCGAGTTTTAACATATTGTCCTACATACTGTGAGGGACCTTCTTCCCAGTCCGTGGTCACCTGCAATTGCTGAATGGTATACTCAACAGGTATACTCTGATAAGCCGCGATCCCGTTGTTGGTCAGTAAATGATACAAATTCAATAAACCCAAATCGTTTTCACTGAGAACAGCAATACCGGTACCGTTTGCATTGCTGTTAAACGTGTTGGTCAGATTTCCTTCGGTAAAAAGTATCGGATTAGCCTGAGAGTTGGTTACATCCCATACCTGTAGCTTAGGACTTGTGCTTTCCACATTGCCACCAGCTAAAGCAATTAATTTCCTGCCGTTGGAAGATTCCATGTAATCAATATTGTGAAAAGCCGAGGGTACAACACCTGTATTGGTTTCGGCTATGACACCACCATCAGCATCTATAAGCGTCGCTGCATTGCCGGCGCCGTTAACCCATAAATCGGCATTCAGGGTATCCGCAACCGGGGCAATACCGCCCCTGGCTAATCCCGAGGTAATCGATACCTCTTTTTCAACAGTGAATGTTTCTCCATCATCTGTGGAGAATACCGTAATGGTTGATGATCCAGAACCGCTGGCATAAATGAGCGTATTGGTGCCCTCCGCAACAACATTAAAGGCATCACCGGCCCTGCCGGTTACATCACCGGAGAAAGCAACCGTAGGAACACTCGATTCTTCCGCCCAACGATAAATTTTAAAACCTGTTCCATCGGTTGTCAGGTTACAGGCATAGATTACACCATCTTCTGCCACAGCAACAAGATTCAAATTATAAACTCCACCGCTTACGTCGGTCATATCCAAAGCGGATAAGGAATCACCGGTCGCAGCATCCACAGCATAAATCTGATGGCCTCCTGTTCGGCTGGCAACCAGCACATGATTCGTTACCGGGTTCAAATCAATACCGCGCGTCAAGTGATCATTTTGAAAGAACTCGTATTCACCGGCATTTTTTTCCCATTGTGTTTCAGTGTCGGTTACCTGAGCCCAAATTAAAGAAGTGCTTAAAAACATAGAAAGGACAAGGATGACACTTTTTCGCATAGCATACCTCTTTTAGTTTTGTTAACGTTTCAGTTATTTAACAGCATCAAATTTGTGGGGTAATCACCTCCTTCCGATGCGGTTTATTTAAGCAGTAACATACGTTCTACAAAATGTCTATCATTAAAAACAGCCCTTACAAAGTAAATCCCGCTACCTGCGCGTTGGTCGGCTTCATTTTTGCCATGCCATTGCCATTCTTGAAAACCTGCGGACAAATGACCGGCGAAGAGGGTTTTAATTTGTTTTCCGGTACAATTGTATATTGCCAGACTGAGGTATCCGGTTTGCGGTAAATGCATGCGAATTTTTGTACTTGAGTTAAAAGGATCGGGAAAATTGGGATGCAGTTCAAAGTTTGTAATTGGCGAGGGATGCGGTTGCTCATCAATGGCTTGTGGTGCTTGCATTTCAATTGTTAACTCGTGGTATGCTTCTTGTTGATTTCCTTCCCAGTATGCCATATTGAATTTAGTTACATCAAGAAAACCATACCCAATTCGGCTTTCATGTTCTGCCCGGACAATCAACACGCCGTTAGCCAAACCATAAGTATGATCAACCGTTCCGTCATCATCAAATGGGCAGTGGCCCAAGGAAACCACTCCACTACTGTCGGCTTGCAAAACCATATCGGCTTGATCATCATAATATTTGCCATACCATACACCATCCTGCTTTTGGGCCTGATAAATATCAATACGCGCCTCTTTCAAGGGATTATCCTTTTGATCGGTTAATTGCAGGTAATTCTTTTGCGGTAAGTCTTGCAGATAAACGCCGATATTACCAGGAGCATTGTAATTACCCTTGATCGCTCTGTGCCCCGCAATCAAGTTTAAGGCCGCAGCACTGTAAGCATCAACCTTGGTATAATCGCCTCCCATCAGGCCGGTATAAGGTGCAAAAAAAACACGGTCGCCATAAAGAGGCATAAAATCAGTTCCGACAATGAGCTGTCCGTCCTCTTTAATAGCGACCGTTTGACCACTACCATGGTCGTGCACATTAAATCCGTAGACATCAATCAGATACCGGGCATGTCCCAATTCATGTAACAGCGAGCCCTCAAAATAAAAGGGATTATTGAGAGTAGCATGGGAATGATCGGCATAAAAGTTACCATCGAGAAGAGTTTTTGGGAAACCCCATTGTAAATCCACCGTACGATCATCCAAGTTGGGGTTATTAGTCGGTAAACCACCGTTAAGGGGTAAATCACCATCAGGTACAACGGTAATTTTATCAATCCGGATTCGATCCAAAACACCATTCGGGGTGAGTTCAAAAACGGCATTGGCAAACATAGAATTCCATATACGCACATGACGCTGGGCCCAATCTTCCCAGCAATTGGCATGCACCCCCAGTTTCTTCTGATAACGACGAAAATAATCATACACACTTTTCTCGACATAAAATCCCACGCTAATGGCATCCGTAAAGATTGATAAGGTATTGTTTTCTTCTTCTTCTTCGGCTATTTCATTTGCAGCATCCATTACCAATTTTATTTTATGGCGTTCAAAGGTCCATACCCAGGGATAATCGATGGTCACCGTATCCCGGGCCGGCATCGTTAATTCCCCGCTTTCGACGATCTGTCCGTCCACATACCAGTCATAAGATACATCATGCAACACCGTATCACCCCAATTTTTGACTACAGCCCTCCACGTAACCGGTTCATCGGGAGGTGGCCAACCCTCGATCTCCGGGTTATTACTATCCCAAACATAATCAATACGGGGTAAACGCGCGATATAACCTATGGTTAAATCCAGGCCGGGTGATACGTAAGGGTCTTCATTGACTTCGGCAGATCGCCCGCTGATATTACCGGCAGAATCCACCGCATATATCAGATATCCGTATTTTTTTTCATTCAAAGCCGAAGTATCTACAAAACTCAAACTGTTGTCGGTTTCACCTGTTAATTGATATTGCATGGGATCAAGGCCGTTTTCCAGGGTATCCGAATAAGTTCTTCGATATATTTTAAAATGATTAGCCGTATCGCCCATCCAGGAGAGCTGCCTCTGACCGTTCTCCTCATTCTTGCTCAAGCTCAACTGTTGGGGTCGATCGGGTAGATTTATATTCTGCAGGCTCAACGTTGCCGGAAAACGGTACCACGGTATTCCCTGACATATATCCGTTAAGGCGCCCTGCTGGCGTTGTTCATTGCATGTGAATCGGATATGTACCGTATCACCGGTTTGAAAAGAAGGATGGTGAAAATTACCCAACTCCACACCGAAGGTCCCTTTACCATCAATATTTGGATCCGCTTGGGCATCCCACCGGGGAGACAAATCAGTCAAGATACGGGCAGAGTCGGAATTCATATAAACGGTAAAACTGGCCTGTGGAGGTGAGGCTTCGCAGGTGGTTCCGTCGGCATGCTTTACAAAATTTTTGAAGTAGATGTAATCATCGCCTTTTATTATTGTTTTAAAACAAAAAATACAGCTAATGAAAAGAATAATGCCCTGTGTAGAGTACAATTTCATAAAATGCATTATGCTTCGGTTAATTGTTTACCGTTAAAATTAAAACAGGCCTGCCGTCTGCCAAAAAATCAGAGGAGGGTTTTCTGAGTTTATTTACTTTACTTATTTATTATGCCAAACGGTCAGGCCCGATTTTTATAAATTGATACCAATACCAATCCGATGCGTTGCACCCAGTAAATCGTAATCACTGTAGCTGTAATCAAAACGGGTTGTGAGTCTGGCGACATCAAACTGTAGTCCCCCGCCAAATGAATACGATTCCACGTCATGATTTAAACGGTAGCCACCTCGGAGAAACAACAATTGATCGTAATTCCATTCCGTACCGATTTGCGCCAAAGGCTGTCCGTCATTGGGTTTGACTCCGGCAAGGCTTACCAATAATTCCTGATCAGCTCTTTCCAGGGCGTTCATACTCATACCGAAGGTAAAATTACCGGGCAGGGGATAGGTTTCATCAACAAAGCGAATGGAAGAACCGAAATTGGCTATTTCCATCCCGAATTTAAAGTCACGGAACTCAGTAACATAATAGGCTGCAATATCCATGGACACGGCGCTCTCTTTGAAATCGGAATACAGCGCCAAATGAATGTAATTTGCGGTTAGGCCAATCGTGACACGGTCCGTGAGAAACCTTGCATAGGACAAGCCAAAACGGTAATTGCTGGCATAAAATGTTTCGCCGGTTCCATCCGGTTGTAAAGGCGTGGTTACATCCATCTCATCGGTATAAAGCGCCGTGACCGATACACCAAAACAACCTATAGCCGGCATATTATGAGCTATCGCAGCAAATTCATGATTGATACCGGCAAACCAGTTTGTATGTGTAAACACCACATCTGTTCCCCGTATCCAGGCCAGGGCCGCCGGATTATAGACCGTGCCTTCAGCTCCATCTGAAACAGAAATATAAGCATGGCCCATGGCTGCTGCCCGAGGGCTGACATCAATTTTCAAAAACTGGGCCGAGGTGCTGCCCGGTCGCTCATATTGCCCGTAGATGACTAATGGCATTAACAAAACAAAGGCAAGTAATTTTCTAAACATTTTACACATTCCTTTTATGTTAGATCGATCCTCATTCTTTATTTTATGATCACAAATTTTCCGGTTTGCACGTCACTGTTTTCCATATTTTCTACCGTAAACAGATATATACCGCTCGCGACGGCCTGGCCCACAGATGAAGTCAGGTTCCAGTTGGCGAAACCGGCATTAGGATTATTATGATAAATGGTATTCACAAGGTCGCCGGCCAGCGTATAAATTTTTATTTCACATTGTACCGGAAGATTTATGAATTGGACACGACGATCCTGTTCCATCCACAACCGACCACCGGGTACTTTTTCCCAGGGTGGATCGTATTTGTGATACGCAATATCTCCCCTATAAGGATTGGGAACCACCCTCACTTTACCAACGGTTTTTGGTGGTTCCGTACTGGGAACAACACGCACACTATTATCATTCAGGCTGGATTCCAACGAGGGGAAATTGGTTACCGAATCCGGTTTAGAGTAGGCCGTCAGAGTATAGAAATATTCAAAATTATCCAGTAGACCTTCATCCACAAATTCATATTTAAGGCCGGTATTAAAACCGTAGGCATTATCGGGCATGTCAAAATCCGCCAATAATGTCCACGGACCATTCATACTCTTGGTACTTTTATACAACCGATAACCTTCAAAGGGTGTCTGGGCCCCGTCTCCTCTATAGGGATCTTTATAGTTCTCCGGATTCGCCGCTTCATTGGGTGCATGCCAGGATAACGTTACATGTTGACTGGATGGTTTTACGACCAACGTAGGTTTGGGCGGCGGTGAAGGTACTCTGAAATCACGTGTACTGAGGAATTCCAGATATTCAGCATTTTTCATCATCTCCTGTTGCCCCCTTCCAAAAACAAGAGCGAGTTCAAAATGCAATGTATCACCCACACTCAATTGCTCAAAAGGTCCCACAGACATAGTCCAGTGCGATCTTTGCGGCTCAGTCAGATTTTCCATAATTTCACCGCTGCTCATTTTTTCGTACCGTTTACGATCGCGTCCGATATTATACAAATCGGTATGCGTATAATTGTGAAAACCCCAGTTCATGACATTAGCAGTATCGGACGGGGTTAAAATTTTAACTCCAATAGGACTTAACGCCGTGGCGTCGTTGCCACCGGGACCATCAATTGTAGCTCCCATTTGCATTTCGGGATAGAAATAAGTTAAATCATCAATCCAATTATCGCCAATGCTGTTTTCGCCCACTTCCCCCTGTTGCCAATAAGTGATGTATATATCATTTAAGTCAAAGTTTGTTGGAATAATATCATATTCCAAAACGATAAACTCATTTAAAGGCGGCGAACTCCAGGCGTGGCTGCGTTGAATTATATCCAGATAAAGTGGTCGATGATCCTGGATATTCAAAACATTGTAATCATTATACCGACAAACCAAATCCTGATCGGCTACCGCCGTGTATTCACCTAAATAGGGGATATCCGCCGTATCACCTTTGCGCACAACCCAAACGGTGTCCCATGGTTCATTGCTGGCATAAAATTCATCTTCCGTAAAATGACTGCGTGTTACAGAAACCAGTGTATCCGGTTGCGGGGTGATGGCTCCAATCCATAATCCGGAGAGATAGATATGCTCTTCATTGCTGCCGGCCGGATATTCTGAATTGAGTAAAAACGGGTAATTGTATTTTTTATCATGAGGCTGTGCAGCATTCAGTGCCCCCGTATTGGTAACGACCTGACGCACTTGTCCTACGTTGTGCATCTTCCAGTCTAAAGTCGTTTCCTGCCCTAACAGCCCTCTAGCGGTTAAGATAACCATGACCAGGTAAATGATCATTATATGTAATGATTTCTGCATAATGGCTATCCTTTATTATTTAATTATCACAAATTTTCCAGTTTGTACATCGCCAGAATTGAGATCTTCTACCGTAAACAGATAGATACCGCTGGCTACTGCCTGACCAACCGATGAAGTTAAATTCCAGTCTTCGGTCCCCCGGGCAGAACTTCTGTGTGTGAGTGTTTCAACTAATTCTCCGGCCAAAGTATAAACTTTAATTTCACAAAACTGCGGCAAATTAATGAATTGAATGCGCCGGTCCTGCTCCATCCAATTACGTCCGCCGGGTACTTTTTCCCAGGGCGGATCGTATTCATGATAGGCGATATCCCCCCGATAGGGATTAGGTACCACCCGAACTTTGCCCACTTTTTTGGGTGGTGCCGGACCCGGAACAACTTCAATGGAATTGGCATTGATACTGGATTCCTGAGAGGGGAAATCACTTACCGTATCGGGTTTGGAATACGCCGTTACGGAATAATAGTATTCCAGATTATCCAGCAACCCTACATCTTCATAGCGATGGTTTAATCCCGTGTTTAATCCGAATTCATTATCATCAATATCGTATTCCGCTAAAAGTGTCCAGGGACCACTTGAACTTTTGGTACTTTTGTAAACACGATAGCCCTCAAATGGCTGTGTAATGCTATCCGCCCGATTTTCATCAAAATAAGTCTCCGGATCAACATCATCTTGTCCAGCCTGCCAGGTTAATATAGCCCTGTGCGATTGCGTTTCGACTCGTAACGGCGGATTAGGAGGCGGAGAAGGGACTTTAAAATCCTGCTCAATGAGCCAGCTTAGCACTTCCGAGTTTTTCTCCACCCCTTCAATACCTTCACCCATAATCTGACCAACAACCATTGTAACAGTATCTCCCACACTGAGCTGATTAATTTTCCCCAGGGCAATTTGATAGGCTGTGTGGGACTGCCCACCACTGGGTTGCTGGTCTTCCATTATTCTTCCGGAGGACATTTCCATATATAGATCATTATCATCATCCGATGGTGCCTGTCCCTGACCGTAAAAGATAAATGTCCATTGCGTGTTGGGATTGTCCAATTCCTTCGGCGGAAAAACCTGAATACCAATTGGACTTACTGCGGTACCATCCGTATTGCCCGGTAAATCATAAGAAATAGCCAGATGTCTGTCTTCTCTGTAAAGGCTGGCATCATCCGTACCGAAGGCATAGCCCGACATGGGCCGGTCCCCGATATTAGCATCCATCCAGTATCCCAGATAAACATCTTGCAGGTTATTGCGGGTTGGTGTGATGTGAAACGTGTACACAATCATCTCATTCAGGGGAGCCGAACTCCAGGCGTAGCTGACCTGTATAACATCAAGATACAACGGTGAATGATCTCCCAACCTTAAGCTTGCCGGATTATAATCGGCATAGCGGCAGACCAAATCTTGATCCGAAACGGGCGTATAGCCCGGCCAGTATGGAATATCCACCGTATCACCTTTTTCAGCTATCCAAACCGTATCCCAAAGCGATTCCGTCGGATAAAACTCATGATGCGGATCCGCCCAAATACTTGTTGCGGAGACCAGCGTATCCTTGTCACTGAGTGCACCTATCCATAGGCCGCCTTCACCAATATGTTCTTCGTTACTATTCAGAGGATATTCGCAATAGAGCAGGTAAGGATAATCCATACTGAACGTACCCCAGTTGGTCCCCATATTGGTAACCACCTGCCGGACAGCACCGATATCGTGTAACTTCCAGTCCAATCTTGCTAACTGGCCATGAATATTCGGGGTCACAATAAACAGCATAACAATGAGAATGAAGGATTTGTAACTACGCAACATTTTATCCTCTTATTTAATAATCACAAATTTTCCGGTTTGAACCTTTTTATTCCGATCTTCTACCGTAAACAGATAAATACCGCTGGCGATCGCCTGCCCTACAGAAGACGTCAAATTCCAGTCTTCGTACCCCCGTTCATTACTATTATGTTCTAAGGTTTGCACCAGATCGCCTGCCAATGTATATATCGTAATCATACATTGTGATGGTAAATTGATAAACTGTATACGGCGATCCTGTTCCATCCACAAACGCCCCCCGGGTACTTTTTCCCAGGGCGGATCGTATTGATGATAAGCAATATCTCCCCGGTAAGGATTCGGCACTACTTTTACCTTACCCACACTGGCTGGTGACGGACTGCTTGGAGTGACACGCACAGCATTTGCATTAATGCTTGATTCCAGTGAAGGAAAATTAATTTGTTTATCTGGTTTTGAAAAAGCCGTTATCGTATAATAATATTCTAGGTTATTCAGAAGCCCCAGATCCGTATATCGGTATTGCAGGCCGGTATTGGATTCATATTCATTGTCCCTAAGATCAAACGAAGCCAGCAGTGTCCATGGCCCGGCAATACTTTGCGTACTTTTGTATATGCGATAGCCTTCAAAAGGCTTGGCCGAGCTGTCCGCACGATAGGGATCAGTATAATCCTCCGGATTAACATCTCCTTCTTGCGGCTGCCAATTTAGCGTCACCTGATGGTTGGATACATCAGAGCGCAAAGGAGGCGAAGGTGGTGGCGAAGGCACTCCGAAATCCTGTTCGATCAACCAATTAAGATAGGTTAAGTTGTCCATTAATCCGTCTTTGCCATCACCAACAAGCAAGCCTACCGTTAACTGAAGGGTATCTCCTTTAGCTATCTGATAGGGTCCGATGGATACCATGGATTTGGTGCCGTTTCCCGTATTGGCTTGATCCTGCATAATCCGGCCCCTTGACATTTGCGCGTATCTTACCCGGTCATCCGTGGGTAACCCCTCTAAATTACCATTATACCATTGGAAAGTGGTTCGGATGTTTGGAGTTGCCTGCGGTGGAGGAAAAATTTTAGTCGCCACCGGTCCTTTGGCCGTACCGTCTTCGCCGCCCGGCAGATCGAAACAATACTGCAATCGTTCATTCCTTAAAAAATGGGTCTCATCATCATACCCATGGGCACTTGATAATCCGTATCCCACATTGCCATTAATCCAGCTTGTCAAATACACATTCTGCAAATCGTACTTATTAGATATTATGTAATATCGGAATACAATAATCTCATGAATGGGAGCCGAACTCCAGGCATACGTTGTCTGAATTACATCCAGATACATGGGAGTGTGGTCCGTTAATCGCTGGCTGGCTGGTCCGTAATCATTGTAACGACAAACGTAATCCAAATCGGATACACCTTTGTACTGAAACCAATACGGAATATCCACGGTTTTGTCTTTGGGTACAACCCATATACTATCCCACGGTTCGCCGGTGGGATAAAATTCGCGATCTGCGGTTTCCCCCTCGGTTACAGATACCACAGTATCGCCGTCGGCTACAGCACCAATCCACAATCCGCCTTCGGTGAGATGTTCTTCGAAACTGTTGGGCGGATATTCACTGTTAATCAAACGGGTATAACCGGCAAAACTGGCATCGTATTTTGCATTCATACCCCCCGTATTGGTGATGACCTGCCTGACATTACCAATATTATACATTTTCCAGTCCAAGGTCGTATTTTGTGCTTCTGTCCGGGAAAAAATCAAAATCATCAGACCGCTTAAAATTAGAGGTTTAAACTTCATGAATTCACAACATCACCAGTTGATACTTACGCCAAATTTGGCATACCGTCCCAAACTATACTGACGGGGATCCATTAAACTGTACATGACATAATAATCATAGTATTGATCGGTGTTCTGATATATGTCGCCATATTTATAGGGTTCACCTGTCCACGTATTAAAACCGTAAGCCAGTTGCGGATTCTTTTGATCGAATACATTGAAAATATCAGCGTAAAAAACAAATTTTAAATCTTTATAAACATCAAACGTTTTACGGATTTTCAAATCGGTTGTCATCGATGATGGTCCCGTAGCCGCGTTTTCTTTTTTCTGAGCCTCAGCAGGATCATTGGTACCCGGTGTATACGGCTGGCCCGTTGAGAATCGATATAAAACCGTCATATCCCAGTTCGCCGGCAGATTAACTCCGAACAAATTGATGGGATCCTTTTTAGGTGCTGATAATGTGGATTGCACAACCACTTGATGGCGTATATCCCAGTTCGTGGGCCTTTCCCGGATTGGATTGGGGAAATCATTTTGGGAACGAATATAGTCCTCAAAGGCAGAGGAAGAATAACCGGTTGCCCATTGCACCGTATAAGTTGCCTTACCTGAAATATTATAGGAATATCGTTTATTCAACTCAAATTCAAGCCCTCTGGCTCTGGAATAACCGTTATTATCGTAAAGATCAACCGGTAAGCCCAAAGCTGCTACCGTGCGTATTGACCCAACCTGCTGCGAGATATCCTTGGAATAACTCTTGACATCCAGCGCCCAGTCGCGGGCAAACTGGTGTGTCAGACCAAACTCGTACAAAATCGTCTGCTCGTAGTCAAGTCCGGGATTTCCTGTAAATCCACCGGAATAAGGATCGCGATAGAAGAATTGTAATTCCGGCAGTTGGTTAAAATGACCGTATGAGAAGAAAACGACGGTTTTCTGGGATATCGGGAAAGAAATTCCAAAACGCGGGCTCACAGCATAGCGTAATCGTTTCCAGTCCGCATTCTGTCCTGTAGCCGCTTCCCATTGTTCCTGATAATCTTCATCAAAAACCGTTTCACCCGGAACAAACCAGTCCAACCGCAAGCCAGCATTGATTATTAAGCTTTCCTTCTCGTATTTATCCTGTATATAAAATCCGCCTTCCAAAGGATAGCTGTTAAATACCCAGCGGTTTTGCCCGAATTCAGGAAAGGGTCCCGGAGGCGGTGCTGTTTCCTGGCCTTCATTTTCATATTTCCATAAGCCGTAATAGGATAATTTTGTACCACCATCCTGAATATCAACATATTTGATATCGTGATACTGTACCAAATAACCGGTTTTAACGAGATGTTCGGGATGAATCTGAGAAGTTAGGTCGCCCTTGGCTGTAAACGTAGATGTCAGGTCATTACGCCAGTTGTTTTCATAACCATCATTATCATAAAACCTTGATAAATCAAAATTTGGAGCTTCAATAGATGAAGTGATCTCATACGGCGTTCCGCCGCCATAGCCGGCTTTCCAATCTTTATAGCTAATGGGATTATTATTAGCGTATGCCGCACTATCCGGATAAAAATTCCAGAACTCATAAGGTTTGGTCCCATCCAGAGAAGAACGATAATTTAGGCCGAGATAACTGAAATTGATATTATAGAATGTCGATTTTGAAACCGTGTGATTAAACCTAAAACCCCAGTTCTGACTATTTCTTGAATAATCGACCATATGATCAGGATATTTCTGCCAGGGCCAGCTAAATCGACTCCACTGTTTCCATGAGCCATGGTAACTTAATGATAATTTCATTTGATCCGTAAATTGCCAATCGAGTTTGGTATTTAAGTTACCCTGATTGTCTTGTTTCTCATCGAATTGAATACCAAATATGTCAATTTCATCTCTGGTCCTGCTGTTGGAATAAGCGGTATTGGTCACATTACCGTTACCGGAAATGAAAAAGTTCATTTTGCCCGGCACTTCCAGGCCAATGGATGGCAATACATTACGGGTGATCAGTTCCGGTCCGCCTAAGTAAAACGAAGTATATTGCAGATTATGCGAGGCGCCAAGCGGATGCCAGACATCGGTTTTATGTTCGACACCACCCATAAATTTTTCACCTCCGGATCGAGTCGTAATATTGACCACACCCGATTGAGCCTGACCAT
Source organism: Caldithrix sp. (assembly GCA_014730185.1). Lineage (GTDB taxonomy): Bacteria > Calditrichota > Calditrichia > Calditrichales > Calditrichaceae > WJIP01. The sequence continues at coordinate 15,839 of WJIP01000365.1, forward strand.
ATTCGGCATTAAACGCACCCGTCAGTAATTCGACCTCTTCAACATCGATTACGTTTAATTCCAGGACACTGCGGCCGCCATATAACGGATGGGTAACCGGCATGCCATCAACCATGTACAGAATTTCGCCTCCGCGGCCCCCTCTGACATGGACATTTTTAATGCTTTCATCCCGCACCTCCAATCGCTGACCTTCTCCGATTTGAATGGCCTGGGGGGCGGCATCGACAAAAGAAGCACCTTGCAGTTTAAAAATATCCGATGTATTCTCTAAACCCGGAGTCTGTTCGATTGTGGACCGGGTCGTGGTTCGGCGCGTTGACGTAATATCCTTTTGTACAAGATTCTGTTCAGCAACCACCTCAATGACCGGTGCTTCCATGGTTTCGGGTGTCAATTCGATATTGACGGTAGTTGTCAAATCTACCTGGACACGCAGTTCCCGAATGGTAAAATTATGATACCCGACATAACTCGCTCTCAGATCATATTTTCCTGGGGGTACCTGAAGAATATAGAAGAAGCCATCTTCATCTGTTGCAGCCCCAAAACTGGAATTTATAATGTAAACATTTACACCGACCAGTGGTTCTCCAGTTTCTTTATCTAAAACACGCCCTGCAATTTTACCGGTGTTACCGGCAGGGAGTACTGTGATGAAACCAAAAAGTAGGATGAGGCTCGTTACATATTTTAATAATCTCACTTTTTTAACTCCTTTTATACCTCGAAGGTATACTTGCACTTACCTAATCTTCTAATCTTCATTTATATCCCATATTACTTAAAATCTCACTTGCCATGGTCATGGCATCATCTTTCTGAATAAAATACACCGGAAACCCCAGTACGACCGCATCAAATACACTGCCATAATAGCGCAATCCGACGGTTTTGCCCCGATATTCTGTAAAACTGCTACTGATATCATTTCGATAGATATACATTTTATCAGTAAACCCAGCAATGCCCGGCATTAAGTTGATTTGCGCCAGTTTACCTGCATAAGGAAAAACCTCCATTTTTGTGGAATCAACCGCTATATCGCTAAAACCACCTGTGCCCTCTGCGCCGATAAAATCGCCAAATAGTGCGGTTTCATCAACGAGTGTGATGTGCAGGTAATCATGGATAAACTCACCTTCCCGGAAAGCTCTGGGAAAATCATCTTCATTGGCAAAAGACTTGAGAATGCGCCAACCACTCATTACAAAATCACCACCAACATTCATATAATCTTTAATATCATTAATGTGAACTGGTAATTTATGGACGTCGGATGTGGTTGAATAGGGATTATCCGCATGCCAAATGATCATTTTGTACTGACCCATTATTTCTTTAGAAGGCATACCGTCTTTTTGAAAATCCCAGCTTTCATCCGTCCCAAAAATATCGGCGTAAAATTGATCAACTTCGCTGTCGGAAGGTTTGTTTTCACCGGGTATTAATGATTCCACGGTTTCATCGATAATCAGAATATCTTTTTCAAATGTTGGCTCTATCAAATTGATCTTGATGGAGTGCCCTTGGGGATCGATCAAATTCGTGTTATCACGGGATGTTACTTTTATGAGATGTTCATCAGCCAGGGGTACAAAATTTTCGGGTGCAATATATAAAGTTGTATCAGTCGTCCAATTCCATTCGCCATCATCCACGGCCCATGCATATTCCGCTACATCCCCATCTTCATCCTCAGCGGTAAAAGCAATTTGCACTCCGGGCCACCAGTCCGTAGCTGTTTCCCGGGCAAAATGAACGCTGTTATTTCGGGGATAAAGTATTTCAGTTTCCGGCTCATGGGTTTTCGGCGTAAAAAATACTTTTTTAGCCGGCGTTGGATCAACGGCGCCATTATTGTCCACAGCACGAACTTCAAAAGACTGCATATTGATGCTATCGCTGGATTCGAACGCAATAGTCAAGCTGGTTTCATTCGTCTCCAACCAATCCTGTTCATATGTATCACCTTGTAACATATGAAAGGTTGTATAGCGATATTCATACCCCTTGATGAATCCGTCGGTATCTTCGCCATCCCAATGCAGCGTAGCCATAGCAAAAATAGTGGAGCTGTCTACGGGGATATTTGCAATTGTTGTATTAGGCGCATCATTTGGATTCATCGGTGATGTTTTGCGTTCGCACGCCCACTGGCTCATCATAATAATCCAAACGAGCATAATACTCGTTGTTTTAAACGCCAATTTCATCGCTTTTCCTACATGTTAATCATGATAAATTACATCTTGTACACTTATTTTGCGGTTAAAAACATACGAATCTTTGAACCGTTCTAACGAGTCAAAGGGATCTAACCTCAAGACGATTTCGGTGGTTTTGTTTTCCTGGACTTCAAATTCTTTTTCAAAATTCATTAAAGGGCTGGCATCATTTGGTAATCTTACCGGATTGACTATCGTAGTTGTATCCAGTCTCGAACCGATGACATTACCATCGGCATCGTATAAAAATCGTGTGTATACCCGACTAACCCGAATTTCCTCAGCGTTTATACCAACCTGTACCCTGTCGTATGATTTTGGCGGTACATAAGACTCATAAACGGTTAACTTTTTATAGCTATGATCAACCCGTTTAATGACATTAAAAACAAGATCTTCAGTTAAATAACTGTCGGTAGATTCATAAAGCAGGGCATAATTATCTCCATTATAAACTTTGCCCTGAAAAAACTTGACACCAAAACTATCACCCTGGATTACAGAGAAGGTATCACTTTTAATGACAATGGCTGTATCTTGTGGGTTGGATTGAATACTCACCCGCAATATTCCCGGTTCGGGCGATGTTTCAAGGCCTGAGTCGCAGCCGAAAATCCCTGCAGTTATCAATACCGCCATAAAACCCACAGGAAGTAGCTTTAATATTTTCTCGAACATAAAGTTAACCTTTGTCAAATAATTTACTATTAGAGAAATGGCCGGAGCCTGTGCAGGCTTCGGCCATTGTGGTAATTAATCGGCTATTTCATAAAAACCATCTTTTTAACTTTCGAAAAATTATCCGTTTTCAGCTTATAGATATACACACCGGTAGCCACGCGTCTGCCGCTGTCGTCCGTGCCGTTCCATGCAATCTTATGTTCACCCGGCACCATATCGTCATTAATCAGTGTGCGCACTTCCTGACCGAGGATATTATACACCACAAGCGATACCTTTTCATGGCGTCCTATAGAAAACTTAATCTCAGTAGTTGGGTTGAACGGATTCGGATAGTTTTGTGCCAAACTATAACGATTGGGGATTTCAGCCAGATTTTTCTCCCGATCTATAGCTGTGGCCGTGGAATCTTTCGGTGTTAAAGCAGCATTTGGATAATTATAAATATTTATATTATCCAGATACCCTTCGTAGTGGGCTCGTCCTGCGGCATAACCGATGCGCAGAGGGGCTGAGGCTTGTACCACAGCAGAATCAAATGTAAAGTATTTCTGCGACATAAAATTATCGGATTCGTCACGCAATTGGAAAATTCCATAATAATTGGTGGTATCGCCTTCAGGAGCTTTTTGCACTTCATAAATCAGATGGTACCATTTGCCCAAGTGCACACTGTCATCCAGAACGGCTGTTACATAACCGTCATATTCATTCCAACCGCCGGCAAGCAGTCTGCTATCCGGATTAAACCGAATTTGGTAACAATTTTGATACCAGTTACCCGGATCAATCGGACGGTTAATGATGCGGCAATAGGTATGTGCGGAATCGGCATTCATCCAGAAATCAACCGTATATTCTTCACTGTTCAGATACGGTGATTCAACTTCCATATAACTAGAATCACCTTCCAGGTACATGGAATAGCTACCGTCGGCTACCACATCACTTTTGTATTGAGGATTACCCATCATCGTAATGTCATGGCTATGAACGCCACCGTCAACCGGCATGCCTGATCCACTTTCAAAATCCAGACTCAGCGTATTGGAATTAGGCTGAACTTCATAAACGATGAATTCATAATAATTTTCCAACTCTTCCGCTTTTTGCGGTTGGGTAAATTCCAGACCTTCATCATCCACAGCTTTTACAAAATATTTAATCTTAGAGTCAACCGGTTGCTGAGGTATAGTGGCCGCGTACATATCTTCTTCACCGGTTGCCGTCATATCAACTTGCTGCCATCCATTGCCGGCATCATAGTATAAGGTTCGGGATGTGACGTTATTGAAGAGGCTGTAAATTTTAGCTTCAACAGGATATTCCGGCGTATCCGTGGATTGATTTTCCCATTCGCTAACATTGGTAATGATTGGCGGAACCGGAAACTCTCGAACATTGTCACTGATGCGGACTTCATCAACAAAACCGTCCAGGAAGGAATCGCCGCCGCCACCGGCATACCCGATATGCAATGGTTGATCGGTTGTAATCGGTGTATGATCGGTGTTTTCGTCACCAAAAGTCATGTAATCCACAACATTAAAATTAACCAACTCTCGATTTTCATTGTGCACCAGTCCTATTAATACATGCCGGCTTGTATCGCGGATGTAAGCCATATGATACCATTTACCGACTTCCATGGTATTTTCCGGTGTGTTTACCTGTGGCCATTGATCCTGAGTAGCGGTATGATAGCCCATACTGAAGAAGCGGTCGGATCCCCACATTTCTACCCAATAATTGGGACGCCAGAATACTTCATCACCGGTTTTAATAACCAGGCGCGGTACCCAGCGCCAGTCACTGCCACCTTCACCAAAAGTAAAGATATTAATCCAACCTTCAATGGTCCAGTTTCCGGTTAGATCGAGATAGGCAGTGTCGGCTACTGTTACAAAGGATGAATCGGATTGTGAATCGTTATCAATACGCAAGGCCTGACCTAATCCGGAAATGTTATTGGGTACATAATAAGTAACACCATGGGCCTGTCCATCAGCGGATTTATCGGAAACATTGATTAAATCATCATCAAAGTGCATAAGCAACATGGTGTTTTCATCGGTTGTATACGGACCGCCAATTTGTTCCTGGCCCATAATCGGTCCGGTGACCGCTAAAAGAAAAACAAAAACGAATGAACATAGTAGAATACGCTTCATAGCAAAGAACCTCCCATAAAAAAGTTTACTTGAATAAATTACGATACTTTGGTTGTGTCGCTATCGCCTCCTTTCTTTTTCTATTAAACTATATTGCTTATAAAATTTAAATGGCTTCCGGTATTCGATTAATACCCTGACCTTTTACGTTAACGTTAACATATTTATAAAAAACAAATCTTTTATTTAGATCACAATTATTACTCAATGAATTAAAAAGCTCTTCCATGTTAACGTTAACATATTATATCAAAGTTACAATTAAAAGTCAAGATAAAAAATAATTCTTATCAATTTTTATCATATCCATTGTATTCATCAACTTGCGCCATCAATTTTTTTACCCCGATTAAAACAACCGCATGATTCTCGGATTACAATTTCCGTATCAATTACAATATCTTCTACCGGTTCGTTTTTATTTTCAATGTGAGCCAATAGTTTTTGCAATGCCCGGACTCCGAGATCGTGAGCCGGCTGTCTGATAGTCGTCAGAGGACTTGGCATCAACTCAGCCCGGATATCATCTACAATACCTACAATGGCAATGTCTTCCGGAACCCTTAAACCGCGTTCCAATATAGCCTGCATGGCACCGAATGCCACCGGATCGTTCACTGTCATCACTGCATTGGGATACTCTTCCCGCGAATAATTTAATATTTGTAACATGGCTTTATATCCACCCGCTTCATCAAAACCTGCTTCCACAATAAGATCATCAATAAGCGGTAAATGGCTCTCTTGCATCGCTTTTTTAAAACCGGTAAATCTGGACTGCCCGACAGACAGCGAGTTGAGGGAAGCTAAATGCGCTATTTTTTTATAGCCGTGCTTTATGAGATGATTGGTTATGGTTTCCGCACTTTGTTCATCATTAATTCTAACGCAACTGGCGCCAACTCCAAATGCGCAACGATCGTAAAACACGACCGGTAATCCGCTGCGGATAATTTGCTTATAAAACTCATAACTTTTTACATCAGCAGCAGTACACAGTAACATCCCATCGACTCTCTTGGAGGCCAGAGTCTGGATAGCATACGTTTCTCTTTCCATACTTTCCGATGAATGCGTTAGAATGATCTGATAGCCAGCGCCGTAGGCGGTTTCCTCAATGGCTTTGATGACATCCGGGAAAAAAGAAATGGAGATTTCCGGAACAACGACCCCAATGGTATGGGTTTTTTTCAAAACCAGGCTTTTAGCAACATGATTGGGTATATAACCCAATTTCTGAGCCATATTAACAATCAGTTCCCTGGTTTTTTCATCTACATTCGGCCGATTGTTGAGAGCCCTTGAGACCGTCATTACCGAAACACCAAGTTCATCCGCAATCATCTTTGCGGTAACACGTCTGGACAACTTGTAGTACTCCTTGTTTATGGCAAATGTATAATAATCTGCTTCTCTGCAAACTCCTTTTCGGATTGGGGAAAAGTTACTTCAAATGTCAAAATTCCATTATTTTTTAATGCAATAATCTGTCCGCCATCAATCGCGTTTATCGATTGATCAAACACATTGGCACGGAATTGATATGTCGTATTAGCTTTACCCTGCAGATCGACAATGTACTGTTTATTCTGCAAATCAGCTGACACAATTCGAGCACCTATGGCCGGTGATGCGGGAGTCGGTTGAGGCATTAATGGCACCATCCCAATCCCACCTTCATGTAATAATGTAATGGTATGTTTTTGATCCACAGTTACTGCAAGCGGCTGAGCCATCAGGCCTCTGGATCTATCATTCGTAAATGTCCGATCCACTCCATCGACTTGCACTGACTTGAGCTTCATACCTTCCGCGATCTCGGGTTGCAGATAAATTGTTACGGAGGGTCCCTGTACCCGTTTTAACGTATATTCCGTTTCTTTTCTGGAACGTTTCATATCCAAATTTAAAACGGTCTCACCGACACGCAGCCGTTCTACAGTTAGGGAATCCCAGTGCAGCGGGAATCGTGGTTTTAAATGCGCCTCTTTCATTGGCGCATTGGGCTTCCATCCAATCATTCCGGTAATGGTCGGATGCAGTACATTGGTTTCCGACCAGCATTGATGAGGGCATACACCCGTGGGTCTGTACTCTGCACCGTGTATTACTTCTTCCACATATCCCAGAGCCCAGTTATTTTTTATAAACATATTATTGGTGATATGTGTGAATCCCTGAACGGAGCGGCCATATTCATATTCAGCCAGCGATGTCCAACCTGTAAACAGGGGCCAAATGCTTCCATAGTGATAGCCGGTGGGATTAAAAAGCGGAGAATCCATGCCTAAAATGCGCACGCCCCAGTTGCTGGAGAAATCATTTCCGGCATAGGTTTTTAAGACCGGCTTTGTTTTGGATTCTTCAATCTCATTATAATACATCACGACTGCCGGTAAAGCTGTTTTTTCGGGATTAAAGGTACCATCCGCAAATTTTCCGTAATAGAAAAAGTTTTCCTGATTGTTCCAGAATGGGTTATTAATGCTGTGCACCACTCTTTGCTTGTCTTTCAGATATTTTTCCGCCAGAGAGCTCCGGTCCATTAATTGCGCCATATAAGCCGCATCTTCTAATACCTGGGCCCAGAGACCTGCCAGATAGAATGTGGTATTGGCACCCCACAGTTTGCCACCTTCAACCCAACCATGTCCCACATTGGTATTTTCTATTAAGCCATCACCGTTTGTATCGGTGGAATACATAAAGGCCATCGCTTTCTGAATATAGGGCCAACTGGAACGGATAAAATCTACATCGCCCGATGCACGCAAATAATGGGCCGCCAAGATAATATACAGGGGTGTGGCATCAGATGCATCATAATGAACAACGCCGGAAGTGGATAGTTCATGAAAAATTTTACCGGATGCTTCCTGGTATTTCTGGAAAAATTTCAGTTGTTTACGTACCATTGTAAAATCACCGTAATCATTGACGGCAAAACCCGACCAGGCTGCATCACGGCCAAAATACCAGGCATAGCCCGGTCGACCACTGTTTTCGTGACCACCATCCCAGCCACTTGCGGTTGTTGCAAAACCTGCCAGCAATGCTGTACCCAATGGCGGTGTAGTGGCCCAAAAACGGTCGGTACCCACAATACCCCATTTCCATAACCGATTAAATTGGTCATCGGGGCTTTGAATAGTCAGCGTCTTTTCCAGTAAGTTTTGATAATGACCGGTCGTTTGCCGGTACGATTGGAAAGGATTTTTGATCAATTTTCTGTATGCACTTAATGCTTTGTCCTTACCCTGATTGGTGCCCAGAAGTAAATAGTTCATACAAAAGTTATTTTGTTTTTCCAGTGTATACAGGGTTCCATGATAAACCTGATTCAGTTCGGTCGGTTGTCCGGCAAAATTGCTTGCAGAAACATCATACGTTATTGATTCATATGGTCCGCTTTCCTCTTTAAGGGGCGCAACATCACTGCCCATTATAGCATAAAATTTGGCCGTACTGTCTCGCATATGCAGAGCATTCACACCATTGTCGAAGCCGTACCACATATCGCCAAGGGCATATTCATCATAGGGCCACATCCAACGCAAATCACTTCGGAAACGGATGATGAGCTGCATATTTTTCGACTCGGTGGCCGTATAATGTATAAAAGCAGCAGGTTCTTGCATATCAGTGTAAATAATTTCTTTCAAAGGTCCTTTGGGCGTTTGATAGATTCGGGTAAATGATTCCGGTCGCACTTCAACTTTAGGTTCCAACTCCGATAGCCATAATACACTATCACCTTCTATGATACCTGCCTGGTAGTCGCGTAATATTCGGAACGGATGCATCCAGACTTCATCAATGCCGCCTTTTTCCTTACCCATAACCAACGCTCTGCGGCCCGCAACATCAAAAAAATGATTTTGTCCCTTTTCTCTCTGCCATAACAATCCGCTTTGAGGTAGATTCTGCATTTGCCTTGTTGCTTGTGACTGATGTTTTACCGACGGATTTTTTACAGCAAAAGATTGTGGTTTATATTCATATTCTTGCCAATAGGTATTTACAAAGCTCTTTTTACCGGTCAGATAATGAAGGCTGTTTTCAATAAATTTATGCAATTTAAAATCAACGCGATTCTCGCGGTGGAAGTAAACCATGCCCCCAACCGATAGAATTCTACCATCTTTAGCATTTTCATGTTCTATCATAAGACGCCTTTGACGATGGATACGGATGTATGATTTTTCAACCGCCACCACCTGACCTTCCCGGGGAAAATTATCCTCGTAATATCCGATTAAAGGTAAGGCATGATCTTGATAACCATCCCAGATAAATGCGCCGCCGTACAATTCATCAAAAATCGCGTGGCCTTGCCAGCTTTGCAGTCCCTTTTTATCGAACAGCCAGTTATCCTCAATCTCAGTGACGCGTACCTGCGGTTTTACAGACTCTATACCGGCAGCATTGGGTAAAAGAGCCGCAAAATTAGTCAATAAAAACCTTTCGCCCTCTTCATACGCCTTTCTGAGTCCGTCAAGATTAATTTCTTTTTGCGTATGGTGTTGCCAGGCTAAAGAATCCGTAATGTGCCACCAGAAAACATCAATATCATCAGGAAGGTTCTTCAATGCTTTGATGTTTACAGTAACGACTTCAAAGGCCCCATGTTTCTGCATCCAGTCCCTGATGGCTTGACGTTCAAGAGATTGTTCCCCTTTTTCTGCGATAAAACCCACTGTAATTTTATTTGGTTGTGCAAATAAAAAGATTGACGAAGCCACAAGCAATATCAAACTCACTGGAAAAAATCTTAATTTTAGCATGAAGTTATTCTCCCATTATGTACAAGGAATAGGGCCGGAGTTCAATGTGAATCTCATATGTCAATAAAATCAATAATGCGATTATTCAAATCACTTGCTTTTTATTTTGAATTTATTTATGATGCTTGTGACATTCACATTAGAATGTTAACGTTAACACAAGTATACGTAAAAATAAAATGTACTGCAAAATTTTTATAATATTCATACCAAAAAAGGCTTGATGGCTTATTTAAATATGTATAATCAATTGTATTATATATAGTTATACACATTAAACGAATGGGAGTATCATAATGAGCCGAATAGTTATCTTTCTTTTTCTGATTTTAAACTTTGTTTTTTCCCAAAACACGGGCGGAGTGCTGGATAATCTAATGCAGCCCCGCATATATGAAACCAAGCGTATATCCAGTTTTGATACCACCGGCGGCAATAACGACCGTATTTCCATTCAACCCGGCAATACGGCAACCATCGCAGAGGTTCAAGGTGCCGGAATTATTAAACATATCTGGATAACCATTGCCTGTCGCGATGAGATGATCCGGCGCAATGCCATATTACGTATGTACTGGGACGGTGAAAAAGAACCCAGTGTAGAATCTCCGATCGGTGATTTTTTTGGTCAGGGATGGGCTGAATCTTATCGCATGATTTCCATGCCCATTGCCGCCGCTCCGGTAAAAGGCAACGCGATGAATTGTTTTTTCCCCATGCCATTCAGTGACGGAGCCCGTATCACGATTGAGAATCAGTCCGAAGAGCCCATTGGTGCCTTTTATTTTTACATCGACTACGAAAAGCACCCCACTATCGATAAAAATATGCCCCGTTTTCATGCCTGGTGGAATCGTACGCTTACTCAACCGCATCCCGAGGGCGAAAATGAATGGGCGGTTTTGGGACCCCAACCCGATCATCCCAAATCAGTTGGTCGTAATCATATTTTTGCCGATATCGAAGGCCGTGGTCATTTTGTCGGTGTAAATTATTATGTGGATTGCCCCTCTCCTATTTGGTACGGAGAAGGCGATGATATGATTTTCATTGACGGTGAAAGCTGGCCGCCCGATCTGCATGGAACCGGCACGGAAGATTTTTTTAATTCATCCTGGTGTCCTAAAGAAGTTTATATGCACCCCTACTTTGGTTATCCAAGGGTGAATGACAATATCGGATGGTTGGGCCGGACACACAGTTACCGTTTTTTTCTGGAATCGCCGCTGGTTTTTAATAAATCCATGTTAGCCTCTATCGAACACGGACATGCCAACAACCTTACCCTTGACCTAGTAACGGTCTCTTACTGGTATCAAACCGAACCGCACAAACCATTCCCCGAAATATTGCCCAAAGAAAAACGCCAGAATATGCCCAAAATCGGTACGGTTGAAATACACCGCTGGCGCGACGCCTGGCGGGAAAA
>WJIP01000366.1 GCA_014730185.1 Caldithrix sp.
AAATCAAAAAATGCCCGGGTAATTTTAAGAGGGCTGAGAGCTATATCGGATTTTGAATATGAATTTCAAATGGCATTAATGAACCAACATCTGGAAAGCGGTATTACAACTGTATTTTTAATGCCCAATGAAAAATATACCTATTTAAACTCGACTATTGTTAAGGATGTTGTACGATTTAATGGAAATATAGAGAAATTTGTTACTAAATTTGTGGAACAGAAACTTATTGAAAAATTAAAAGACAGGGAGAGGCGTTAATGCAACTCATAGAAAAAATTCGAGAAAATGCAAAAAAACAAAGGAAAAAAATTGTATTACCCGAAGGCGATGAATTACGAATGATCAAAGCAGCCACCTACTTGCATAAAAACAAATTGGTACTTCCGATACTCATAGGAGACAAAGATAAGATTAAGCAAACCGCCTCTGAAAACAAATATAATGTGGAAAGCATAAAGATTATTAATCCGCAAGACACTCCAAACATTGATGACTATGCCGAGCAATATTATGAAATAAGAAAACATAAAGGTATCTCCAAGGAGGATGCACGGAAAACCGTTGTCAATAGTTTGTTTTTCGGGGCGCTGATGGTTAGAAACGATGAAGCGGACGGCGCGGTTGCCGGCTCGGTTAATACAACGGGTGATGTCATGCGGGCAGCTATTCAGGTCATAGGTATGCCGGCAGGTATTAGCGCAGTTTCCAGCAGTTTTATTATGGTAATGCCCGATGGAAGGGAATTTACATTCGGGGACTGTGCTGTAATCCCCAATCCAACAGATGAACAATTGGCAAGCATCGCTATAAGCAGTGCAGATACACATAAAAAGCTGGTTGGTACTGAGCCGGTTGTGGCCATGCTTTCTTTTTCCACCAAGGGAAGTGCTGAACATGAGGATGTGGAAAAAGTACGTCGTGCTACCCAACTTATTGAGCAGATAAATCCAAATTTGCAAGTGGATGGTGAATTGCAGTTTGATTCTGCCTTACTTGAATCGGTTGCACAGCGTAAAGCGCCACAAAGTAAGGTTGCGGGTAAAGCCAATGTGTTCATCTTTCCGGATTTGGATGCCGGAAATATCGGTTACAAAATTGCTCAAAGGTTAGCCGGTGCCGAAGCGGTAGGGCCCGTTGTACAGGGATTAAGAAAACCCTATAATGATTTATCACGCGGATGTAGCGTAGATGATATTGTAAATGTTGCTTGCATTTGTAGTGTATTATCATAATTTTATATATTAACAAAAAGGAGATGAAGGATACAATGCCAACTTATGATTATATATGTACCAGTTGCGAACATGTATTTGAAGTGTTTCAGTCCATTACCGCCGAACCTGTGAAGACATGCCCCAAATGCGGAAAAGAGGTAAAAAGAAAAATTGGAGCGGGTGCCGGGTTGGTTTTTAAGGGTAGTGGTTTTTATATTACGGATTATAAAAGTAAACCCGGTTCATCGGATGATAAAGAAAAATCAACAAAAACTGATAAAAAACCAGAGAAAACCAAAGAATCCGCCAAAGAAAAATCAACGAAAGAAAGTACACCTTCTTAATAGTCTGGATGAAGATTGCTGCGGGTCACAATGGTGAACCACAGTTTTTATAAAAAGCACAAATCCAAAAAGAGAGGGGCTGTTATGTCTAAGTTAAAACAAAAATTAGGTGAGAAGATTCCTGAATTTCGCGATCGGATTGTCCGCTTAATGAAAGAGTATGGAGAAACCGAGGTCGATAAGGTGCATATCCGGCAGCTATATGGCGGAATGCGTGGCCTGAAATGCCTGACGACCGATATTTCCTATCTGGATCCACAAGAAGGTATCCGGTTCAGAGGTTACACAATACCGGAATGTCTGAAAAAACTGCCCAAAGCCAAGGGTGCGGAGATCCCATACGTTGAGGGACATGTATATCTTCTATTGACGGGTGAAATGCCCTCCGATAATGATATTGAAGATGTGGTAGAAGAGTTTAAGGCACGCAGCCGTACCCCTCAATATGTATTCGATCTTTTGCGCACCATGCCGCGGGATACGCATCCTATGTCCATGTTTTCAGCAGCTATCGTGGCCATGCAGCGGGAATCTCAATTTGTTAAGGCATATAATGCCGGTATCAGCAAAATGGAATACTGGAAACCAACCTATGAAGATGTGCTCAATCTGTTAGCGAAATTGCCGGAAATTGCCGCTTATATCTATCGCATGAAATATAAAGCGGATACGCCTATTCCTACAAATACTGATCTGGATATGGGAGCGAATTTTGCCCATATGATGGATATCGGTCATCCGTATGATGAATTATCCCGGTTGTATTTTATTTTACACAGCGATCATGAAAGCGGAAATGTTAGCGCCCATACGACGCATCTGGTAGGTTCAACGCTGTCCGATGCCTATTATGCTCTGTCAGCCGGTATGAATGGTTTGGCCGGGCCATTACACGGGCTGGCAAATCAGGAAGTGCTTCGTTGGATTCAGGGTGTAATGGAGAAAATGGGCAATAAAGTTCCCAATGAAGATGAACTCAAACAATTTGTCTGGGATACTCTTAAATCCGGTCAGGTTATACCGGGATACGGCCATGCCGTGTTGCGTCAAACCGATCCGCGTTATACTGCCCAGAGAGATTTTGCACTAAAACATTTGCCTGATGATGAGATTTTTAAAATGGTAAGTATGCTTTATGAAGTAGTACCGCCCATCTTAAAAGAACATGGCAAAGCTAAAAATCCCTGGCCCAACGTGGATGCCCACTCCGGTGTAATCCAGTGGCATTATGGCGTTACGGAGTATGATTTCTACACCGTTATGTTTGGCGTTGGCCGTGCTATTGGTGTATTAAGCAATTTAATTTGGGATCGTGCGGTTGGTCAGGCCATTGAAAGACCTAAATCACTAACTACCTCTATGCTGGAAGAAATTGCCGGCATTAAATAACAACACCTGAAACACAAAAGGCGTCTTTTATAAGACGCCTTTTTTTGTCAAAAATTCTTCCGATTTTATGAACTTAGCATAATCTTTAAGTGTATCCTTTTAACACATTCAGTATCCTTAAGAAGCTTTGGTTCGCATGCCTTTTTGCATCCATTTTTTGGCCAATACCAGGGCAATAGGTGATGTGATCGCAATGAAAGCATAAATAAGCCACATTTCACCGGAGTTGGTATCCAAGCCTGTCGAAGGCTCGGGAATGTATTTGGATACAAAATATCCGGAATAAAAACCGGTAACAACTTTTGTCAGAAACCATGGTAACTGGCCAATACCCATATATGCTCCGGTTTTACCTTTTGGGGCAATCTCGGCGATCCATTGCAGAAAGCGCGGTTGCCAGATGGCTTCACCGGTGGTCATTAATAAAATATAAGTCAGAAATAAAGAGGCATGCGGTCCGATGGCCAGCAGGAATGTGGGCAATGCCATTACGAACGTACCTAAAATCATCATCTTGTAAACATTGGCACGGGCGGTAATACCGGCCACAAAGGGGGCCAGAAAAAATATTAAAATAGGATTTAGGTTATTAAAAAATTCGAAGTATTCACTTACAACCGATCCGTGAAATGCACGTTCCAGATAGTAGGGCATAGTTAACCATTGATGAGCAAACAGAGTTTGTACGGGGATCAGAATAAAAATAAAAAACGTAAAGCGAGTATCCCGAAAAGGGTGGTCTGGACGTTTACGCAGATACTCTCCAATACCTGCAAGAAACAGAACAGATAGGATAATGCTGAATAATAAATTGGTAATAGGATGATCAGAAAAACGAAACGTACCGGATGTATTAAAAATTCGCCACAGAAAAGCGCTTCCGAAAATTAAAAACAGGCCTGTTATGGTTAAAAGTAAACGGTTATCGATTTTAGGGTGATACCCGTTATCGTCTTCCGAATCATCTTCAACATCTTCTCCGGCGGCGCGCATGGCATCTTTTTCTCTTTTAACCCGTTCTACTGCTTTTGTATCGGTGCGCTTGGTTAGAATAAAGGCACTGGACAATACAGCGACCAATGTAAGAAAAGTGTACACCCAAAAAACCGCCGGTAAACCATTTGGCGGGAATACAGATTCAAAGGCATGCCGGGTGAACGGCGAAATAAAACCGGATAAAAAAGCTCCCAGGTTCATTAATCCGTAAATTACAGCATAGCCCATAGCAGCGTTTTTTGGAGTAGTGTATCGCTTAACACCGGCATAAGCGGCGGGTTGGTACAATCCATAAGCGGTGACCATTAAAAGCAAACCGAAAATTAACACAAAAAACATGGGCGAGCCCAGGCCCTGACCCAGTGGAATGGTCCCTGATAAGGCGACAAAGATCCGACCGATCATCATGACACTCAGAGCCAGAATGAGTGAGCGGCGTACTCCAATCTTATCCGACACACCTCCCAACAAAAGCATGGCGAAAGTAATACCACCGGTAACACCACTATAAACCCATCCGGCGTGTAAATCACTTAAATCAACGTTAACCGAGCAGTAAATGCCCAGAATATTTAATATGCCAAAGTAAACCAGCCCTTCAATGATAAAGGGGATGTTCACTCCCCATAAAGCACGGGGTGCTTTGACAAAGGCTTTTACTGTATTCTTTAACTCTTTTAAAGAATCGTGAACCGCTTTGTTGAGGTTTCTTTTAACCGATTTCTGTTGGTTCGCTTGATCCAAATCATTCGTCATTTACCTGTCCCTCTTTTATTTGTGTCTCGATTACCGATGAACCGTAAAGCCATGTGAGTACTATTTCATTTTCTATTTAGTAAAGATACTATGTGATTGCTTAAAATTTAAGCTGGCAATTTAACAAATATGGAGTAAAAAGAAAAATCGATATATGCGGATCAAATGTATTTAATTTAAGCTATGTTTGATTTTGGCTTAATCCGGTTAAAATTGACTGTTGCAGCCGATGCACACTCAGGAATCCGGTTACATTTTTTATTCAAACCGGTTAGGTCTTTGCCACCGAAAAATTGTGACGCCGCCCCTTGTACTTAGCCACAGTTCATCATTTTGCACATCAATATTGTAAATACGGTTATGAGCCAAACCGTCTCTCTCGGTATACAAATACCAATAATCCATTTTTTTATCGTATCTCAGCAAACCATCATTTGTCGCAAACCAGACAAAGTGCCCGCTGAATTTGATATCGTGAATACGTGACCGGAGCTGCTCGGCTATTTGAGTAAACGACGTCCACTTTCCGGATTTTCGATCCATATAGGCAATACCCGATCGACCGGCAAACCACAGGGTATCGTTACACATATTGGCGGCTGTAATGCCAATATCATTTATAGCGGCATCCACCTCAAAAAAATTGGTAGAATCTTTAGTGGCGGAAAAGTAGTATAGTCCCCGGAACGAGGCTAACAACACGGATTCGTTATAGGGACAAATATCCGTAATGGAGACATTATCCATAATGTTGTCTTGCGGTTCGTTAATCTGAGTGTAAGGTGGATCGGACCAATTCACCCCTCCGTCGGTGGCAATGATCAGGGTAAAACCTTCAAAATATAAATCTGAGATGAGATTGTTCTCCAGGCCATGCGCTGTGGTAAAGGAGTGCCAGTCCCGGTCTTTTTTGTCGTATTTAACCAGTCCTTCGTTGGTACCAAAAAATACAAATTCCTGGTTCGCCCGAATCACGTTAATCTGATCATTATAAATATCAAAGCGGAAACGGTCGTCGAAGTATTGCCATAAGTTATTTCTAAATTCCCATCTCAGAATACCATCTCTGCGGTTTCCAAAGGCTGTACCGCCAATCCATGCAGAGGTCGCATCAAATTCCACATCTTTGGGATAAATATCGGAGAGGGATTGTGGATTGATGATTAAGTCCAGATTGTCCAGATTAGCCCGAGCCACGCCCAGCCCGTCCGTGCCCAGCCAAAGATTGCGCCACTGATCAACAATCCGGTCAGTGAAGCGGAAAATTCGGTTATTTTCATCTAAAATTTCATTGGGTTTGCGAAAAAGGTATTCATTTGGTGTAAAAAAATCCGGTAACTGTGAATCGGGCGGTCGAAAAAAAACCGGAAACCGAAAACTATCCTGATTACGGTAAAAGCGATTTATCTCCTCTTCGGACGGTTTTCTCCGCTCAATCGAAGACAGATCTTCCCGGTAGGAGGGTTTCCAGAAATTATCGGAAGGATCAAGTACATCAATACCCTTTGCAGTGCGGGCATACCAGCGAAAATCATTATAATTATAAATTATTTGAATAATTTCATTACTGCTTAACCCGTTGCTGGTCGTAAACGGGTATCGCCATTTACGGTTATACAGGTCATACCGTAAAATGCCGCCGTAACGGGTACCGAAAAAGATGTAATCTTCACTGATATCAATTGATGTAATCGTCAGGGCCGGAGCATAGGTAATCCAATCTTCGCTTTTGTAATGCGTAAAACGATCGAAATCCTGTTCATGAATGACCTGTCCGGTTAGAACATTTTTTGAGAAAAATATGACGAGATATACGAGAAGTGTTACGACCCTATACATATTTTTTTGATAGTTCAAGTATTTTCTCCTTATTCTCCCGGGGATATTTGATGGTTAAGTATAAATACTGTTCATCATACGATTTGTCCAATACCGTGGCCAGAGGGTGGATTAGATACTCGGCATCACCGAATTTATAGTTTAGTTTGATCTGTTTGGTTTCAAATGATTCTTCCATGATGGATTGAAGACGTTGTTTTACCTGGTTGACTCCAATATGTCTGCGCGCCGAAAGAAATAAAGCATTGGGGTAACGGCTCTTGATTTGCTGCAGTAATCCATTACTGGGTATGCTGTCCATTTTGTTGAATACCAATAGGCTCCTGGTCTCGGATGTGTCGAGTTCACTTAATATGTTTTTCACCACACGAATTTGTTCTTCGAAATGAGGATGGCTGATGTCGATCACGTGAATCAGGATGTCGGCGTTCATAGCTTCCGCCAGAGTGGAACGGAACGATGCAATCAGATGATGGGGTAATTTACGTATAAATCCAACGGTATCACTTAATAAAACTTCGGCTTGATTATCTAACGTTAAGCGGCGCACGGTCGTATCCAGGGTGGCGAACAGTTCATTCTTAGTGTGTACAGTGGCATTGGTCAGGCAATTCATGAGCGTGGATTTACCGGCATTGGTATAGCCGATTAAGGCTGCCCGGAAGCGGGTATCTCTTTTCTGACTTTGCGTGGCTCTTTGTCTGTTGATCTGTTCTAATCGATTTTCCAGATTGGCGATGCGCTGCCGTACTAAACGACGGTCGGTTTCCAGCTGTGTTTCACCGGGTCCTTTGGTGCCAATACCTCCCACCTGTCGGGAAAGATGCTGCCATTGGCGGGTTAAGCGGGGTAAAAGATAATTGAGTTGGGCCAGCTCAACCTGAACCTTAGCCTCACGCGATTGAGCATGTCGGGCGAAGATATCTAATATGAGCGCTGAACGGTCGATCACTTTAACGGGTAATATTGATTCGATATTCTTGACTTGAGCCGGGGACAGATCGTCATCGAAAATAACGATTTGAGCTTCTTTTTCATCGACAATACAGGCAATATGTTCCAATTTACCCTTACCGATAAAATAAGCGGCATCGGGCGCAGTACGTTGTTGTATCACGGAATCAAGCACTTCAGCTCCGGTTGTTTGAGCCAGTGCTTTAAGTTCATCCAGATGATCGATAACTTCCCAACGGGTTTGTTGTTGTTGGACAATACCTACTAATACACAGCGTTCATGATCAATATCAACTAAGGTATTAATATTTTCTATCATAAATGACTAAAAACAACTCCTTTAACAACACTTCTTTAATATGATATTCCGAACGATTGAATGCAAGGGATATTATAAGACCTTTAAATGATACTTTGAAATAATTTTATATCTAAGTTTTAGCAGAGCAAAGCACAGCTAAGGATATTATCCCTAACATCTTATGAACGTTTTTTCCAATGTATTTGTGTAACGTCTTTTTCCACTTCAGGTTCAATAAAAAGTGGATGAAGTCGGCATTGAATTAAAATCAGTAAGTATTTATCAGGCGTCAGTTGGGTTGGTAACCCGGGAGACGCTATTACCCACACCATTGATCACAGCTGATGATCGGTTAAAATATAGCTATGAAAACACCAGCAGCAATGGCCGAACCGATCACTCCTGCTACATTCGGGGCCATGGCATGCATAAGAATATGATTGTCTTTATCATACTGCAGCGCAAAATGCTGTACAACCCGGGCCGAGTCGGGAACGGCGGATACACCGGAGGCTCCGATAAGCGGGTTTATTTTATTTTTCATAAACAAATTCAAAAATTTTGCGAACAGCAATCCGCCAAAAGTCGCTACCATAAATGAAACCAAGCCTAAAACAAAGATTCCCAAGGATTTAGTATTAATAAAAACGTCAGCCTGGGTACTCGCACCCACGGCAAAGGCCAGCAATATGGTTGCTATATCCAGCAGAGCGTTCCCGGCCGATTTGGCCAGCCGATCGGTAACACCACTTTCCTTTAACAGGTTACCCAGCATCATCATCCCCACCAGTGTTAATGAACCCGGTGCCATCAGGGCGGCGACAATAACCACAATAATCGGAAACAATATTTTTTCTCTGCGGGAAACGGGTCTTGGTTCTTTCATTCGAATTAAGCGCTCTTCCTTTGTAGTAAGTAGTTTCATAATCGGTGGTTGAATGATCGGTACCAGAGCCATGTAGGAATAAGCAGCAATAGCGATGGGCCCCAGTAATTCAGGCGCCAGTTGAGACGATAAAAAGATCGATGTGGGGCCGTCTGCGCCGCCGATAATGCCAATCGATGCCGCTTCGGCGTTATTGAATCCCAGCATCAGCGCACCAAGATATGTGGCAAAAATACCGATCTGCGCGGCTGCTCCCAGGAGTACCAGTTTGGGATTACTGATCAAAGAAGAAAAATCTGTTAAAGCCCCGATTCCTAAAAAAATGAGAGGGGGAAAAATGCCGGAAGTCACTCCATAATAAATCAAACTGAAAACGCTGTCTTGCGAAGCTCCATTGGCAACCGTATCATAGACACCCAGGGGTAATCCTTCGGCATAGGGGATATTACCGACAATGATGCCGAAACCGATCGGCAGAAGCAACAATGGCTCAAATTTTTTGACAATGGCTAAATAAATGGCTACACACCCAATCACAATCATGATGAAGTGATTAAGGGTCATGTTGGCGAAACCGGTCGTTTCAATCAGACGTAACAGAACATCCATATCAGGCCTCCGCCGGTTTCAGTAAAAGCAGAACATCGCCCTGGTTTACACTGTCACCTTCTTTGAACTTGATATCGATAATCATGCCGGCGGCAGTAGCATTCACTTCATTCTCCATTTTCATGGCTTCCAGCATCATAATGGGTTGACCCCGCTCAATCACATCACCCTCCTTGACCATTATTTTCAGGATCATACCCGGTAATGGTGCTTTGATGGCATTCTGTGGATCCAGTGTTTGAGGACGATGTACCGGTGAAC
>WJIP01000367.1 GCA_014730185.1 Caldithrix sp.
TGCTGCACCTGCAGATATTGCAGTTCTTGGCCTATCTGTTCCAGAGCCATTTCCCCGGATAATAGTTTCACCGGATTATAAAATTCAAAATAAGTGCTCATGGATTGAGATTCCTTATAATCAATATCCAAAAATTATTTTACGATAAAGCTTAAGACTATGACCCAAACGGCGGTAAATCGGTTCATGGATGCCCGCACAGCGTTTGACCGCCTTGTGGGCTAAGATTCGGGGAAGCAGACCGCATTCAATGATATTCAGGCAGCGCACAAAGGCGATGGCATGACTCAGATCGCCGGCAACAGTCATTCGATTACGGGCAAAAGCCTCCGCTGTACGTTCCCGGAAGGTAAACAGATACCAGGCCGCCTGTACATGCTTGATGGTTATCAGCAAATGCCCCGGAGAATGCTCACTGTGTTGGTTGTTTAACTTAACCATCTGTTTTCGGGCATTAATATAAAGCCTCATAGCCGGTCCGTTAGGGTGAATCGTTAAAGTAATGGAGTAATCTGTGGGCAAGCGGGCGATCTCATTTTGCAACGGAACATCATACAACGAAGCTTTCTGCAGACCGCGCCGTACAAAGAACATCATTATCTTAAGATACTGTTTTTTAAAACTATCGAGGAAGGTGATCCGCCCTTTATTTTTCATTGATATAAGCCCTTTTACTGATCAAAAAGCTATTGTAAAATACAATGATTAAATAACAAATACCAACCTTTTGTTGTCATCCCCATTCGGTGACATATTTTTACATTTATTCATATGATTCTGACAACCTATGAATATTATGCCCGTAATACTCTTTAAAAATTATCAATTATAAAGGAGTAAGATTATGAAAAATTATTTTTTTACTTTTGTCATGCTGGTTATGGTTTACACGGTCAATGCCTCATTTGCCATGAACCCAACCATAGATGTTGAGGAGGCCAAAGCCACTTATTGTCTTGCTCTGGATAATCAGGTAGACGGTGTGGTAGAATCGGCGATCTTTAATCTTATGTTACTTAAAAGAAATTTTCCCGAACATAATTACACGGATGTGCAAAAAAAGCTGGCGAATATTGTTAAACAGAGTCAAAACAAAACAATGTGTACTAAAGCCTACGTCGCTTTATCTTATTTGAAATACCCGGAACGTTTTGCCTGGTTGGACCGTTTGGCTCAGCAAAATCCCAAAGAGGCGTTTACACAGTTATGCACCGAACTGGAAAAACAAACGAGCAAAACTTCGGCGCCCATCTTGGTTAAGACCCACTGAAAATGACAGGGAAGTGAAGTCATGGAAAAAGCCAACCGTAATGGATTACCGGTTGGCTTTTTTTTCTACTATTTATTCGGATTGCTGGGCCGCATGTCGATTTCACTGACCATGGTACGCTGCGGCATAACAAAGGCGCTATAGGCCGTATCCGCAATATCTTCGGGCATCATTTTATTTTTGGACAGGGGGTTGGATGAGGAGCTGTCGCCAAACCGCGTATCCACCGAGCCCGGAAAAATAGTGACCACCCGGATATCATGTTCGCGGACTTCCGGCATTAAACACTGGGCAAATCCGCGCAGCGCCCATTTGGAAGCTGCGTATCCCGTGCCGCCTTTGAATCCGTTTTTACCGGCCAGGGAGGCAATGTTGATAATCGTCCCCGATTGTTGTTCCATCATTAACGGCACAACCTTTTGCGTAATGGCAAAAACAGCCCGCATATTGAGGTCCATCATGGTCTGAAACTCATCGACGTTCAATTCCAGAAAGGGCTTTAAAAAACCAACTCCGGCATTGTTAACCAGAACATCGATGTGTCCCCATTCGTTTTTAACCTTTTCTACAATCCCGGGAATTTGCGAAAGGTCCGTCAGGTCCCCGGCAACCACAAGCGGTTCTGGGCCTCCGTTGTTCTGTATTAATTTCGCGGTTTCCCTGAGTCCTTTTTCATTGCGGGCCGTAATGGCCACGTTAAGACCTTCTTGCGCAAATTTTATGGCAATCGATCTGCCGATTCCTTTACTGGCGCCGGTGATCAGGGCTACGTTTGGCTGGCTCATAAGCTCTCCTTTTATTTCAATGTTATGGGATTTACAATTATTTTGCTGTGTCTATGTCACTGACCATTTAATGTTCCCGATACGTGTTGGCTATAATTTGTATAAAACTTAAACCTGGACATCATGCGACCTTTTCGGATGCAAAGAAATTACCCTCTCTTCCTGAATCATAATCTCAAACGGGATTAACCGATATTGCAAACGTATTTCCAAATAACATGGGGATTATTGAAGAACCTGACAGGCATTAAACCAATCACTCTCATTTGGCAAAATATCAAACGAGAGCGATTGGTCCGAACGTCAGTTAAACAACAGAAATTGAAAAAATGGTTTTCTGTTAATTGTTCTTCCGATTCTGTTGCCGGATAAGATTTAAGGCGGAGCCGGCTTTAAACCATTCAATCTGCGATGCATTGTAGGAATGATTGGCCTTTATCGTATCTTCGCTGCCATCCGCATGATGCAATTTGAGGGTTATCGGCTGTTCGGGAGCAAAATTGTCCAGATCCACAGTATCGATGGTGTCGTCTTCCTGTATCTTATCGTAATCCGCGGGATCGGCAAAGGTTAACGCCAGGATACCCTGTTTTTTCAGATTGCTCTCGTGGATACGGGCAAACGAACGTACCAGCACCACCCGCACGCCCAGATGGCGGGGTTCCATGGCGGCATGCTCCCGTGACGATCCTTCTCCGTAATTTTCGTCGCCCACCACAATGGTGGGAACACCGGCGGCTTTATAGGCCCGGGCCGTATCCGGTACCGGTCCGTATTCGCCGGTTAATTGATTTTTAACGTTGTCCGTGGCATCGTTGAAAGCATTGACCGCACCGGTCAGCAGGTTATTGGAAATGTTATCCAGATGCCCGCGATAACGCAGCCAGGGGCCGGCCATCGAAATATGATCGGTGGTACACTTCCCTTTAGCCTTAATCAACAGTTTCATGCCGGTGATATTCCGGCCGTCCCAGGCATCGAAAGGCTCCAGCAGCTGCAGGCGTTCCGAATCCGGGTTAACCGCCACTTCCACCCGGCTGCCGTCTTCCGCCGGCGGCTGATAGCCATTATCCTCCACGGCAAATCCTTTGGGCGGAAACTGAATACCGTGCGGTTCATCCAGTTTCACCTTCTGACCCTCTTCATTAACCAGCGTATCGGCCAGCGGGTTAAAGGTTAAATCGCCGGCGATGGCCATGGCCGTCACAATTTCCGGCGACGCCACAAACCCGTGGGTGTTGGGATTGCCGTCATTACGTTTGGCAAAGTTGCGGTTAAAGGAGGTAAGGATGGAATTCTTTTCCTGTTTATCGGCGCCATGGCGGGCCCATTGTCCGATACAGGGTCCGCAGGCATTGGCCAGCACCACGCCGCCAATTTGTTCAAAGACTTCCAGATAGCCATCACGATCCACCGTAAAACGGACCAGTTCCGAACCGGGGGTGACCGTGTATTCGGACTTTACTTTCAGGTTTTTATCCAGCGCTTGCTGGGCCACGGAGGCCGCCCGGGTGATATCTTCGTAAGAAGAGTTGGTACAAGAGCCGATCAGACCCACTTCCAGTTTCTGCGGCCAGTCGTTTTTGCGCACCTCTTCGGCGAATCGGGACATGGGCGTGGCCCGGTCCGGCGTAAACGGACCGTTGATATGCGGTTCCAGCTCGGACAGGTTAATCTCAACCACTTCATCGAAGTAATCCTCTGGATTATCGTAAACTTCTTTATCACCGGTCAAATGCTCGCCAATGGCATCGGCCATTTCCGCCAGTTCCTTACGATCGGTGGCGCGCAGATATTCGGACATGCGCTCGTCGTAACCGAAGGTGGACGTGGTGGCTCCGACTTCCGCCCCCATATTACAGATCGTGCCCTTACCGGTGCTGGAAATATTTTCCGCGCCCGGCCCGAAATATTCCAGAATGCGGCCGGTGCCGCCTTTGACACTGAGGATGCCGGCCACTTTAAGGATCACATCCTTGGCCGCCGTCCAGCCGCTTAAACGGCCGGTCAATTTGATGCCCACCAGTTTGGGAAACTTCAATTCCCAGGGCATACCGGCCATCACATCCACGGCATCAGCGCCACCCACACCGATGGCCACCATCCCCAAACCGCCGGCATTGGGTGTGTGCGAATCGGTGCCGATCATCATGCCGCCGGGGAAGGCATAGTTCTCCAGAACAACCTGATGGATAATACCGGCGCCCGGCTCCCAGAAACCGATACCGTACTTATTGGATACGGAAGCCAGAAAATCGTACACTTCCTGATTGGTATCGAAAGCGGTTTTTAAATCCTGTTCCGCGCCCACTTTGGCCTGAATCAGATGATCGCAGTGCACGGTGGAGGGTACCGCCGCCTTTTCTTTTCCGGCCATCATAAACTGCAGCAGAGCCATCTGAGCGGTGGCATCCTGCATGGCCACCCGATCGGGGGCGAAGTTGACATACGATTTTCCCCGTTCATAAACATGGGTGGGATCACCCTGATACAGGTGAGCATACAAAATTTTTTCGGTCAGCGTCAGCGGACGCTGTAACACCTGCCGGGCTTTTTGTACGCGGTCCGGCATGTGCTGATACACTTTTTTAATCATGTCCAAATCGAAAATCATAGTGACTCCTCGTTATTTATAATCATCCAAAATTCCCCGCAAGCTTAAACCATTCGAAAATATCAGTCCGTATGGTTCGGGAGATTCTGCCATTTTAACGCAAAGGGGTTCCCTTCATTCAATGTATGGCGGTTCAACATTTTACAGGCCAAAAGTCTTTAAAATAATAAATATTCCGGCACAAATCTATTAATTCATTTTGTCACAAATCCTACCCTGATGATTAACATGATGCCCCCTACAAAACGATATTGCCCTTCAGGTAGAGCACGGCCTGCCCGGTTAACAGCACCCGATCGTTGCGCAATGTGCATAATAAACGCCCCCCGCGGCCGGATAACTGGCGGGCCTGCATGGTATGCTTTTGCAATCGTTTAGCCCAGTAAGGTGTTAACGTACTGTGGGCCGCACCGGTCACCGGATCTTCATCAATGCCCACCGCCGGGGCAAAAAACCGGGATACAAAGTCCACTTCCCGGCCCGGTGCCGAAACCATAACCTCACCCACGTCCAATGCCTTAATGGCCGCAAAATCGGGCTGCATATCGATAATGTCCTGTTCGTTTTCAAAAACGGCCAGATAGTGTTTACTCCGGTAACATTCCTTTGGCGCGGCCTGCAAGCCGTCGATCAGAGTTTGCGATATGGCACACGGTTCCACGGTATAGGCGGGCAGATCCATCTGTAAACCCTGCTCGGTGTTGCGCACACTCAAGCGGCCGCTCAGGGTATTAAAATGCACTTTGCGGGCCTGGGATTCAAGGTTCCGGAAAATAACAAACGCCGAAGCCATGGTGGCATGGCCGCACAATTCCACTTCCACCCGGGGCGTAAACCATCTTAAGCGGTAGTCCTCTTTTTCCTTGACGAAAAAAGCGGTCTCCGACAAATTGTTTTCGGCGGCGATGGACTGCAAAAGGTCATCTTCCAGCCAATGGGGCAGGGGACAGACGGCAGCGGGATTGCCCCGAAACAGACGATCGGTAAATACATCAACCTGGTATAAAGGTAATTGCATGGCCTTTCATCTCCTTCTTTTAGTTTGAAACCTTGCCGTGGCGCGAAACGGCGAGACGGTTAAACCTGCGGCCGGCGCCAACGGGATCAATATAAAAGCACATTGGGCTTTAAACAAAAATCCTCACAATATATATACGGTGTGATCGATTAAACGGTCCCGGGGGTTTGTTATTATAATTATTTGCCTTAAATTAGGGATAGCACGATCGATTATGCGACGTTTTATAGCGTTGAACAATTTTTCCTTATTAATCAGAGGACCATCCATGATGAAACCGATGCTCATCTCTTTACTGCTGAGCCTGCCCTGGTTGTTGTGGGCCGCACCCCCCGGTAAAATCAGCGGAAAAGTAACGGAACAAGATACCGGTGAACCGCTGCCCGGCGTCAATCTCATTGTATCGGCTACGCCATACGGGGCCATATCCGATATCAACGGCGTTTATGAAATCCGGGAAGTGTCGCCCGGTACCTATGAAGTGAAAGCCGAATACATAGGCTATCAGACGGTGCGCATTAAAAACGTGCAGGTATTCAGCGATTCCGTCACCACCCTTAATCTGCAAATGACACCCCAAACCGTAGAATCCGAAGAGCGCCTGATGACCATTGAAGAGGCGCCGGAGATCATGAAAGATATGGCCGCATCGTTCAGGCGACCGTCATTGCCCGTCGGTGTTATGAGTGAAGGCTACCCCTCATTCAACACCGAGGAATACGCGCCCATCGACGAGAGCGGGTTTTTTAATGTGATCAACAAACCGCTGTCCACCTTTGCCGCCGATGTGGACGCCGCTTCTTATGCCAACGCCCGCCGCTTTATCATGCAGGATCAGATGCCTTACCCGGACGCCGTGCGCACGGAAGAATTCATCAACTATTTCTCCTACGACTATGAACCGCCCGAAACCGAACATCCCCTGTCCATACAAACGGAGTATGGGGATTGTCCGTGGCAGGCCGGCCATAAACTGATCCACATCGGATTGCAGGGAAAGGTTCTGCCCCGGGATGAGCAAAAGCCCAGCAATCTGGTGTTTTTGATCGACGTGTCCGGTTCCATGAAATCGGCCAAAAAACTGCCCCTGCTCAAACGATCTTTTAAATTGCTGGTGGAGCAGCTTGATGCCGACGACCGCGTGGCCATGGTGGTATATGCCGGCAGCGCCGGTTTGGTGTTGCCGTCCACCAAGGGGTCCGAAAAAGCCAAGATCATCAGAGCCCTCGACCGATTGCAGGCCGGTGGCAGCACGGCCGGAGGTGAAGGCATTCAACTGGCCTATCAAACGGCCAAACGGCATTACATCCAAGAGGGTAATAACCGGGTTATTCTGGCCACCGACGGCGATTTCAATATCGGCATATCCAGCACTTCGGAGCTGGTGGATTTTATCGAACAAAAACGGGACGACGGCATCTTTTTAACCGTACTCGGTTTCGGCATGGGCAATTACAAAGATAACCGCCTGCAGGAACTGGCCGACCGGGGCAACGGTACGCACGCCTACATCGACAATATTCTGGAGGCCAAAAAAGTACTGGTGCACGAGCTGACCAGCACCCTGTTCACCATCGCCAGGGATGTCAAAATTCAGGTGGAATTCAATCCGGCCAAAATCCAATCCTATCGCCTGCTGGGTTACGAAAACCGGGAACTGGAGGATAAGGATTTTGAAGACGACCGCAAAGACGCCGGTGAAATCGGCGCCGGGCATACGGTGACCGCCATGTACGAAGTGATACCCAATGGTCAAGGTGACGCAAGCGCCCAACACGAACTCAAATACCAGGAGACCAAAATCAAAGAGGAAGCCTTTCAAACCGATGAAGTGTTAACCGTGCGTATTCGCTACAAAGACCCCGATGGCAATCAAAGCAAACTGCTGGAAAAAGCCCTTAAAGGCGACGCCATTCCCCTGAAGCAAACCTCGGATAATTTCCGTTTTTCGGCGGCCGTGGCCCAGTTTGCCATGATTTTGCGCGACTCGGAGTTCAAAGGCCGGGCCGATTTGTCATCGGTTAAAAACCTGGCGGAACAGGCTAAAGGTCGGGACCCTTACGGCTACCGGCAGGAATTTTTGAATTTGGTGGAACGGGCGGCCATGCTGAGGAAGTGATGGCCGGTTGGGATTAAATAAAGGGCCTTATTCACCATAACCGGCTGTTATATCATTGTCAGCGGGTTAGAGCGGTGCAATGTAACACGAGTGTCAGGATTTCAAATCCAGAAAATGGGACGCAGTTCGCGTCCCATTAATGATTTTTGTTTTGGCCGTTATGTTAATTGGTGAACATTTGGGAAGATAATCTAAAAATTAATACCAACCATACAAATTCCTTAGAAAGGATTGGTAAGGTAAAACCGAAATAACCCTCCCACAAACCAAAATATTATGCCAAAAAGGATTTTAATCCAATAATTATGATGTTTTAGCCATTTCCCGGTGATACCAAATAGAGCTCCCATGATTCCATACCCTATTGTGGCAGGAAAGTAAAGAATAGAAAGAGTCTCAATGATAATTCCAACCGGTACCATTGCTTGCCAGGTATAAAATCGTTTAGGAGAAATGTCTTTGAATAAGATTACCTTTTGCATACTGGTCTCCATTAAAATTTGTAATTTTTATGCCAA
>WJIP01000368.1 GCA_014730185.1 Caldithrix sp.
AAAAAATGGTGTTGATGCGCTAGGCTTACAACGGAACACCTTCAGCGCCCTCTGATACACTCGTCATCGGAGGGCTTTTGTATTGCTTCTTAAATGATCAACGTGCAAATTTCAGCAAATGCGATAATCATAAACAGGAATGTTGAATCCATGGAAACAGGTTTATAGAGGGAGGCATATGAAAATATCGATAAAGTGGCTAACCGCTGGGTTAGTGGGTTTAATGTTGCAGAGCAGTTCTGCTCAATCCTTAGATGAACTTTTAAATCGTCAACTGAAAACCATAAGTCCACCGCCATCGCTGGCAAGCTTTGATAAGCTGGAACATTTATCGCCATTGAACCAGGATACCACCAACGCCTGCTGGAGTTTTTCCACGGCATCGTTCTATGAATCGGAAATGCTGCGATTGGGCAAACCGGGTTTGCGGCTGAGTATGATGTTTCCGGTCTATTACGGCTTTATCGAAAAAGCCCGTTACTATGTGCAAACCAAAGGGCAGTCCCGGTTCGCGCCCGGCGATTTGTTTACCGGCGTCAGCCGGATCATTGAAAAGTATGGTATGGTTCCTTTAAACGCCTACAGCGGACAGACCGATTCGTCGTCCACATATAACCATCGTCAATTGGAACAGGAACTATTTCGATTAATGAAGCAGATTAAAGCGCTGGAGTTGTGGGATAAAGAGCTGGTAACGGCCAAAGTTAAAGACATCTTGAATCGTTATCTGGGAAAGCCGCCTGAAACTTTCGTTTATGGCGGCCAGGAATTTACCCCGCAAATGTTTCGGGATGAATTTATGGACTTGCCTTGGGATGATTATGTGAAGGTCACTTCCTTTCAATACGCCCCGTTTTATAAATATACCGCCTTAAACGTACCCGATAACTGGGCGGATAATGAAAATTATTTCAACGTACCGTTGGAGGTGTTTTACAACAATTTGAAGCATGCTGTTATCAATGGTTACAGCGTGGCATTTGACAGCGACATCGGCGAGGTCGGACGCATCGGGGATAAAGATGTGGCCTTTGTGCCGGCGTTTGATATACCGTCGGATGATATCGATCAGGCGGCGCGGGAGTTCCGGTTCAATAACGGTTCCACCACAGACGATCATCTGATGCATATCGTGGGCTATGCCGATTCCGGAGGGGAAGACTGGTTTCTGGTCAAAGATTCCTGGCGTACGGCCTGGGACGGGCAATTCAGCGGCTATTACTTTTTCCACGAGGATTATATCAAATTAAAGGTTTTGGCCTACATGGTACACAAGGACGGCGCGCCCGATATTAAACAGCGTTAAGTTCAGCTCATTAAATATAAAACATTATTGCATTGTTCCTTTCATTAGATATAATGGGAGAATAGATATGGCCAATAAAGAATCCCAGAATATCGAATATAAAAAGGCCTGGCGAGCGGATTGTTTGAAAGTTGTTTCTGCATTTGCCAACAGCGATGGCGGAAAAGTGTTAATCGGAGTGGATAATAATGGGAATCCTGTAAGTCTGAAAAATATGGAAAAACTACTTGAGGATATCCCTAATTCTATCAGGCATAAATTGGGTATTATCCCCTTTGTTGAATTGACTGATGATAAAACTATAAGTATCTCTATTCAATCAAGTTCTGTCCCGGTATCCTATAATGGAAAATTTTATATCAGAAGCGGTAGCACCTTACAGGAATTGCAGGGAAGGGAATTGGCTGATTTTTTGTCGGCAAAGACAGGTCATTCCTGGGATGAGGTTATTGAAGAACAAATAAATATACAGGCTTTCGATAAAAATGTAATTGAAAAATTTAAGAAGTATGCTGTTGACCGAATCCCGTCGATTAGCGAAGAAACCGAGATTAAAACAATACTGGATAAGCTCAATCTGACTGAAAAAAATCGCTTCAAAAGAGCAGCTGCGCTTCTTTTCGGCAATAATCCGCAAAAATTCTATCGACAGTCGGTAATCAGAATCGGTAAATTTTTGTCAGAAACTGAAATTCAGACCATGGACGTTGTACAAGGCAGTCTCTTTTCGCAGCTGGAAAACGCGCTGGAAATACTGCGGACAAAATATCTTGTCAGCAATATAAAATATGAAGGAATCCATCGCCGCGACATTCTTGAGTATCCTTATGAGGCATTGAGAGAAGCTGTTATAAATGCGCTCATACATCGTGATTACTCAGGGACATCCCAGATTCAGATCCGGGTTTATCCCGATAATTTGAAAATAATGAATGAAGGAAAACTCCCCCCGGAGGTGCCGGTGGAAAAACTGAAAACCAGTCATCTATCCGTACCGCGAAACACGCTGCTGGCGGAAGTTTTCTACTATGCGGGGTTCATCGAGTCCTGGGGACATGGCACGATAAAAATTGTAAATAAATGTCTGCAACAGGGATTGCCTGAACCGGATTTTAGAGAAGAGAACGGCGTTATGACAGTTATTTTTTATAAAGATAAATGGAATGAGAATAATCTCAAGAAAATAGGTTTGAATGAGAGGCAAATGAAAGCAGTGATGTATGTAAAAGAAAAGGGTAAGATTACAAACACTGAATATCAGAATTATTTAAATACATCTAAACGTACAGCTACGAACGACTTAGAAGCATTAGTAAAAAAAGGATTACTAGAGAAGATCGGAACACATGGAAGAGGAACTTATTATCAGATTGAAAGGGCAATAAAAGGGCAAAAAGGGCAATAAAAGGGCAAAATAATTAAATCCGAGTACGGAACACTTACGGAATAAATGATGGATTAGCGATGTATGTGTTGCAGTTTACTGCTTTCCGCAGGAGGTTCACCGATACGCCCATCGGCATAAGGACGGAGTGCAGGAAGGACAATCGCAGGACGTGTGTGCCAGTCCGTTATCATTCCGGAGCGCAAACTGA
>WJIP01000369.1 GCA_014730185.1 Caldithrix sp.
CATACCTGCTTTTTAGCTGGACCTTTGATTTCAGTAAAGAATAATGATTCAGTTCATCGGAACCGCTGTCAACCGCCCCCTAAGGCTTGATCGATAGCTCATAGCCAATTAGGCCTTACCTTCCGATTTTTTAGGCTCATCGGTCTCATCATCTGCTGATTTTTTTTCATCCTTTTGTTCATCATTATTAGTATGATTAGCAGATTTTTCCTGTGTTTCTTCAGTACTGGTATGTGCTTTCTTATTGGTTGGCGAAGCCGACGGCGGACTTGTAAAATCAAGCTCATCCTGTATTTCATTGGTTGCTTTTTTGAACTCGCGTATCCCTTTACCCAGCCCCTGAGCTAATTCCGGTAATTTTTTTGATCCGAAAATGATTAGAACTATCAGTAAAATCACCAATAATTCGGTTGTTCCTACGCCAAACATTCAATCACCTCATTTCTAATGTATTCTTGTTTATTATAGTATTTTCAGAGAATAAACGCTTACAATCAAATTGACTAAATTCCGGCACGTTGCAAGCCACATAACGGTTTGCCTTTTTTCTCCTTTGTATTTATTGAATCTCAGGCATCAATCGCCTTCGGAACGGTTCCATGCAAAAATATAACGCACAAGTCCGCTTAAAACGTAAAGCATAATATAAGGAAAAAACAAGGTTTTAGGAAATAGAATTAAAAAGATAATGGCCATAACATAAAGAAATGATGTTACCTTTTTTTGCCAATTGTCCCGAAATGATATGGAGGGCAACAGCTCGTAATGAATGGTGGATACCATCAAGACCGAAACGAGAAATGTGAATATGATTAATACCTTTGATAAAATTAAGCCCGGAAAGTAATAATTCATGAAAATGATATAAGTGGCAAATACATTTGCTGCTGCCGGAGAGGGTAATCCTATAAAGTGACTTTTTTCCGTGCTTTCCAGTTGCACATTAAACCGTGCCAACCGGATCCCCCCAAAAAGCAGGGGAAAAAAACTCATGAATATACCAACTGTTTTTAACTGATAGAAGTAATAAGTGTAAATGAGTACCGATGGGGCTAAACCAAATGAGATAACATCGGCAAGAGAATCGTATTCCACACCAAACTTGCTGGAAGAGTGGGTCATACGCGCAACCTTGCCATCCATTGCATCCAGAAAAGCAGCCAGTACAATCATCCATGAGGCCATTACCAAATCTCTATGAAAAACCGCAAAAATAACCGACATATAACCGCTGAACATGTTAGCGATCGTAAAAAAATTCGGAACAATACTTTTTGAAATTTTCAAGTTAAACCCACTCTCCGATAATGGTTTGACCGGCCGTAACTTTATCTTTTTCATTTACCATAACCTGTGCCCCCAACGGAATAAATATATCCACCCGCGACCCGTATTTAATTACGCCAAACCGTTCTCCCTGCTTTACATTATCCCCCATATTTAAAGCACATACGATGCGCCGGGCGATCAAACCGGCGATTTGTTTGAAGAAAATCTTTCCATGATCGGTCTGTATACCAATATGCGTTTGCTCGTTAGCCTCGCAGGCTCTATCATTAAAGGCAGCCAGATATTGTCCTTCGCGATATTGATAATAATCAACTTTGCCTGTTACCGGAATACGATTTACATGCACATTAAAAACTGACATGAATATGCTGACCATTTGTGCCTTTTCTTTCAAATATTCAGGTTCTTCCACCGAATCAATCTTGATAATTGTTCCGTCAGCGGGAGCAAGAATAATATTTTTCTTGGCCGGCGGGAGTCGGTCCGGATCCCTGAAGAAAAAAAAGTGAAAAATAAGCAGGGCTGCGTTAATAATACTCAAACCATAAAATACAAAACCACCCCACAAAAATGCTAATAACAGCCAAATCAACAGAAAAAAGGCTGTAAATCCAATTATTGAATAACCTTCTTTTGTAATCATTTCAGGCCTTACCGATTAACCGAATGAGCAACTCATCATAAGATTTTTTTGCCTTTTCATCTTTGAATGAAAAGGTCTGTTTATTAAATGCATTGGTTCCGTTTTTAATTTCCCAAATACGAAAGTTATCGGGGGATATTTCATCGCCCACCATAATTTTATTATTGCATCGCCCGAACTGCAGCTGAAAATCGATCAGCTTGACATGCCTTCGTTCGAAATAAGACTTCAAAACAGCATTTACTTTTGAAGCCAGTCGGGAGATATGCTTCATCTCTTCCGGCTGGGCATAGCCGAAAGCATAGGCATGGGATTCGCTAATCAACTGCTGTTCAAGCTCGTCATTTTGCAGATAATATTCCAAAATTGGATACTTCAGCATCGTACCCTCTTCCACGGCAAATCTCCGGCACAAACTTCCGGCCGCAACATTCCGGATCATGACTTTTACGGGCAACATATCCAGTTTAAAAACCTCAATCGAATCAGTTCCCAGGCAGGTGTGATAATGATTAGGAACATTATATCCTTCAAGATATTCAAAAAGAGTCTTGGTGATTTTTGTTTTTAACACACATTTATTTTTAAACTTCGACCGCTTTTCACCATCGAACTCCGTTTCTGCATCCTTAAACTGCAGAACCAATAAATCATCCTTACCAGCCCTGGAAATCCTCTTTCTTGATCCCTCATAAAAGAGTGTATCCATATTCATAAATTACATTCTCCCTAATAATTTCATGTCAGTTACATTAATTTTTTTCAACAGATTTTAGGGTCTTTTCTCTAGAAGGATGTTAATATCCAGGGTCTTGCCTTCTCTCCATACTTTAAATTTTAGCTTGTCCCCTACCCGCAGATCTCTTGAAGCAATGATTTCTCTTGCCTCCCTGAAATTTGTTATCTTCTTCCCTCCTATGGCAATAATGATATCACCCAGTTCCAATCCGGCTTTTTGCGCCGGACTATTGCGTTCTATCCATTTTACGATTGCACCTTCAGTGGATGAATATCCGAATTGACGGGCAATGTAGGGTGTCAGATTATCACCATACATTCCAATCCAGAAATCGCGGTCGATCCCTTTATCTTCTTTCAAGTCATCAACTATGGTTTTAATACGATTGATAGGTATGGCAAAGCCTATCCCCACAGATCCCGATCGCCCCCGGTCACTGGTTACAATAAATGTATTCATACCAATGACTTTGCCGTCCGCATCACAAAGCGGACCGCCGCTGTTACCATTATTAATAGAAGCATCGGTCTGAATCATATCCTGATAAACCCGTCCCTTGCTTTCAGCTCTTGTAAAATCTCTGTCTACAGCACTTACCACGCCTACGGTAACCGTTGGTTCACGTTTGACGAACAGACCGAACGGATTGCCAAATGCAATCGTCCACTCTCCAATTAACAGTTGATCGGAATTACCGAATTCCAGATACGGTGCATTCTCCACATCGATATCCAATAGCGCGACATCCGTTACAGGATCGGTACCGATTACGGTTGCTTTGTACTCATCACCGGAGCCTGTGGCCACAATGATTTCTTCCGCATTTTCCACCACATGTTCATTGGTTAAAATGTGTCCGTCCGGTGAAAAAACAAATCCGGAGCCTACCGATTCAACAGGTACCTTGTATACCCTATCCGAAAAAAATTCAGGAAAAAATTCTCTTAATAACGGATCACTGCTGAAAGGGCTGCGCTGGATATATTCCCGCACCTCTGTGACATTAATGGAGACCACGGCCGGACTGACTTTTTGAACAGCTCTTGTTATAGCGTTGCGGCGATTTTCGGAAATACTTATGTCGTGATGCGCCGATTTTTCCGTATTCTGAGCCGATAGTTTTTTAACAATTGATGTATCCATCTTGCTTTGCGGAGCATAGGGCTTATCCTGCATCTGTTCAAAAATAATATATCCCAGTAAAAGACCAATCAGGATAAACAGTGAGGAACGCCAAAAATTGGACATTATTTTCACCTAATTTGTATTGAACAATTATTTCCCAAGAATTAATGGATTTTAACAAATAATTCAAAAATTAACAAGAATCAATCTGTGTATTACCGCCTGTATACCGGCAAACTTGCTCATTAGATCTGCTGATTATCTTCGATTGAACCATTAAGCTTTAATCATAGATTACCGGATTTATATTATGTCGCGCCTTTTCTATCGTTTTGATATCCATCCGTCAATGGCCAAAAAATAAAAAAAATCATCGGATGCATAAAAACATCTTTTATTTATCCTTAACTTTCTGCCAATCCCGTAAGAATTGATCTATACCTTTATCGGTAAGCGGATGTTTCATTAATTGCTCTATGACCTTAAAGGGAATGGTGGCAATATCCGCACCCATGAGAGCCGCATCCACCACATGCAGGGTATTGCGGATACTGGCAACCAGTATTTCGGTTTCTATGGCATAATTATTAAAGATTTGCCGCATCTGGCTGACAATATCCATACCAATGTGCTGTATATCGTCCAACCGACCGACGAACGGACTTACAAAAGAAGCGCCGGCCCTGGCAGCCAGCAGCGCCTGTATGGGTGAAAAAATAAGCGTGACATTAATGCGAATACCTTCGGCATTCAAGATTTTAACCGCTTTCAATCCATCTTTTGTCATTGGAATTTTAACAACAATATTTGAATGAATTTTTGCCAGTTGTAGGGCCTCCTTAACCATACCGTCTACGTCCAGCGCCACTACTTCAGCGCTGACCGGCCCATTGACAATTTCGCAGATGGTTTTATAAATTTCTTCGGGCTTTCCATCTTCCCTTGAGACCAGCGTGGGGTTGGTAGTGACTCCATCCAATAATCCGACACTTGCCGCTTCTTTGATCTGCTCAATATTGGCTGTATCTATAAAAAACTTCATTGTGTTTACCCTTATGGTTTGATGCGCATCATTTTATGTTATTTATAAGGCATTTTTGATCTATGCCGGCATACGATTGCATGCCTTAATCTTAATGCCTTCCGGCTTGCAACAAACTAAACCGGTAATATCATTAGAAAGATATTTAACGGTTTTTGACCTTGTCCCAATCTGCCAGAAAACGCTCGATACCGATGTCCGTCAGCGGATGTTTGAGCAGTTGCCCGATAACTTTAAACGGTATGGTGGCAATATCCGCCCCTATCAGAGCGGCATCTACCACGTGCAAGGTATCGCGAATGCTGGCCACTATAATTTCGCTTTCGATACCGTAATTATCAAACATTTCCTTTATTTTGGCAATAACATCCATACCCGGGGTCTGAATATCATCGAGCCGTCCCACAAAAGGGCATACGAAAGTGGCGCCTGCCCGAGCGGCTAATAAAGCCTGCACCGGCGAAAAGATAAGAGTAACGTTAGTGCGAATACCCTCTTTGGCGAACACATTTACTGCTTTTAAACCGTCTTTGCTCATGGGAATCTTAATGACAATATTCTCAGCAATCTCGGCTAACTTTTTGCCTTCCTCTACAATGCCTTGCCAGTCCAAAGCTATGGTTTCGGCATTGACCGGGCCATCGACGATATTACATATCTGGCGAAACAGCTCTTCCGGTTGCTCCTTTTCTTTGGCTAAAAGGGTGGGATTGGTCGTTACTCCGTCCAGAATACCTAAACGGGCTGCCTCTTCAATCTCTTTGATGTTTGCGGTGTCAATGAAAAACTTCATTAAAGTGTAATCCTCCTCATTAAGACGAATGATTTTCAGTTAAATCGAATTGAACGTTCTTTATCTTTTCAAATATTTTTAAATGGCTTATTTTAATTACCCGGAAATAGAGCCGTTTTTCCATTGGCCGTACCAACCATTAATACACGATCTCCTGCAAAAATAATCCCCTGGCGGGTGCTGTTAAAGGCACTTTTGTTCTGTCTTGTGAAGCGAATAGTTTTCGCAGGTCATGTAACGAAATTTTTCCGTTTCCCAAAGCAACCAACGTACCGGTAATGGCCCTTACCATACCATGCAAAAAACGATTGGCGGCAATTTCATACACGATCAGTCCATCGTTTATTTCGAAATGACTATCCACAACCGAACAACGGTAATGATTGACTTCGCTTGTTACCTTGCAAAAGGCTTGAAAATCTTCATTCTGTCGGATAATTTCCGCTCCCCGGCCCATCAACACCAAATTCAGAGGATAAAAGTATGACCATGCGAATGACCGGTAAATTGCCGTGGGCTGATTAGCAATATAATACCGGTAACGCCTTGTTATTGCTGAATAACGGGCATGAAAATCAGCCGAGCATGCCGCTATTGTTTTTATAACAATATCTTTGGGTAACAAGCCATTCAGCGAGCGTTTTAAACCGGTTAAATGCCGATGAGGAATGTCCGCATGCGCCACCTGATTCTTAGCGTGTACGCCGGCATCTGTACGCCCCGACCCAACGACCCGGATATTTTGCTTAAAAAGAACCTTCAGGGCATCCTCAATGGCCTGTTGAATGGAAAGGCCGTTTTTTTGATATTGCCAACCTACAAAACGACTTCCATCATATTCGATCGTTAGTTTTATTCGCGGCATTCCATAATTTCGAAAATTAAAACGAGGAATTTAATCCAATTCGGATGGCAATTCAAGAATGATATGGAAGTGGAAACCAATGATAAAAAAATCGTCCCTAAAAAAAGGGCCTTTTTATATGTCCCTTTTTAATACAAATTTCCTTTTGAAAGAAATTATATGCGGTTATTCATTCATCTTCTTCGAACGATTGACCACGGCGACCAAAAAGCCCATTACCATCACCACAGTTCCAAGCCATAACACATTTATAAACGGTTTAACGGATATTTCTGCTGCCAGCATCTCTTTACCTGCGGATGGATCCGTATTTTTGTTTGGTTTAAAAATGGATAAAGCCAGGGAGCTGGCCTCCACATTCACACCTTTGATTTGAACCGTCTGGTTAGAGTTGGGCAACGTTGCACTCTGCAGTTCGCGTTTATTTCCCCGCATGGTGAGACCGGGTTCGATTGTTTCCATCAATTGTCCATCGGTATTATAAACGTCGATAATGGCAGCCAGAAAGATATTTCCATCATTCATGGCATGCGTAGTCATATCATACCCTTTTAAATGCAGAGCATAGTCCCCGTATTGAATTTTTTGGCCTTTTTTGATGACCAATTCTTTGCTCTCCCCCTTGTTTTGGTTAGGCGGAATGATTTGAATCGGTGAGACATATAAATCCTGCGTAACGTTTTTCAGAACAGATGGCGCCACCATATAAGCCTGGCTGTAATCGCTCCAGTAAAACTTGGCAAATGTTTTAGTATTATTAATATTGACGATCACTTTATCTTTGCCGTCCGGTGAAGGCCTTTTACCTTCATAGGATAACCGGTATCCCATCACTTCTTTGTCCATTCCTTTAGGCAGGGTAATTTTAGTAGAATCGTCATACACTGAGGAGGTAATAATACCTATGAACATTAGACCGATGCCCACATGAGCCAAGTAACCGCCAAATTTATAATTTTTTCGTTTCCACATTTGGTATACCAGCGCACCATTCACAGAAACAATAAACACACCCAGGGTGGCAATAATTAAAGATAGAATTTCGCGCATACCCAGTATAAAGAATAAAATCCCCAGGGCAAGACTTATGATGGCATGGATAGCGGTGGTTTTAAACTTTTCCGAGCTTTCTTTTTTCCATCTCAAAACCGGAGAGAGCGCAATTAATAATGCCATCAGAATGGCGATTGGTGCGGCCATTGTATTGTAATAGTCAATCGATACATTCGAGGCTTCACCGAACAAGCCGGTTATTATGGGCGATGAAGTACCAAAAAATGTAAAAATTGCCATAGCCAGCAAAGCAATCAAACCAAACAGCATAAAACTTTCTCTTGTAAAGAAGCCGGTTTGGAGGCGTTCGCTTTTAACACCCGTTATCCTGAACAAAAAGGTCAGTATGGATACACTCAGGAAAAATACCACAAACCCGCTCAGATATTGGGTTACTTCGGATGTGCCGAATGAATGCACAGAAAAATCGGTTAGTATTCCGCTGCGGGTTAAAAAGCTGCCGTAGAGTACCAGAATGAACGTCAGCAGTGCCATGAATATATTTGTCTTTTTCATTCCTCCTTGTTTTTTCTGAATAATCAAACCATGAATGAGTGCCAGAGAAGTTAACCATGGAATTAACGAACTGTTTTCCACCGGATCCCAACCCCAATAACCGCCCCATCCCAGAGTAGTATAGGCCCAGTAACCACCAAGTATAATACCCGCTCCCAGCGAAACGGCCACAAACAGGGCAAACGGTAAAGCCCCGGTTATCGAGCGTTCATGATTACGTTTAACCAGAGCCGTCATGGCCAGGGCAAACAATATCATGCTTGATGAATAACCTATAAATAGTACGGGAGGATGAATGGTCATCCATGGATCTTGTAATAAGGGATTAAGACCGTTGCCATCTATGGGTGTCATACCGGCCTGAAAGGCCTGTGGATTGATTTCCCATACATAGGTAAACGGATTCTTTTTAATCAAGATCATGGTGATAAAGGCCTGTACAAGGCCCATAAAACTCATAACCAGCGGTTCATCCTTGCGTTGTGTACGAATGATAACAAGGCCGTAAATAGAACCAAATATCAACCACAGCAAAAAGGTGCCTTCCTGCCCGGCCCAAAATGTCGAAATCAGATAATATAAAGGCAGGTCTTTGGAAGAATAACTAAACACATATAACCATTCAAACCGGTGGGTTAAAATCCCCCACATCAATAATATTCCTTGAAAAAGAATGAGTACCACAGATGTGTAAAAACCCATGCGAGCAATGTGCAGCATGGATTCTTCCTGTCTTCGGTAATATATAAAATAAGCAGCAATACTGACCATTAGGGCTACAAAGGTCAATGAAGTTGCTGTAACACCTATGATCATACATCAATCCCTTCTTCCTGGTATTTTGACGGACACTTGACTAATAAATCTTTAGCGTGAAATTTCCCATTCTTATATTTACCGATACACACAACATGGGAGGCCTGGTCAAAATTACCCGGTTTAGGGCCATCATAAACAACTTCAATCTCTACCCCATTCTCATCCCTTATCTGAAAGGTAAACCGGTTATTATCCAGGTTGAACTGGCCATTTCCCAGGCGTTCACCCTTAACCTGAACCGTTTTGTCCGATGCTTTTGCTTCGTCTATTGACACATAAGGTGTTAACGAAGAATTAAAAGAAAGAAGGGCCCATACGGTAAAAATCACAATAATGGCCCCACCAATTATATATTTTGATCGCATGGTTGCCTCCAAAATTTACATATATTTAATGCTCATTATCCGACAGCTTGTTTAATTTTTTCCTTAAGGCGCTCATATGCTTACTTAAGTTAAGCATGTACCCGAAAATGCCTGCCCAAATGATTAAATTGATAATCATAACCACATAAACTGGATTCATTTTTCCCTCTCGAGTTTCTTTATTCGCAATCTCATAACCGCAATTTCAAATTTGGTTTTCAACATCCACACAAAAACAGCCGTAAAGGTTATTAAAGATGAAAAGAAAACCACTCGTTGTTTGAAATCCATATTGACTTCACCGGTTTGATTGATAACCGGATCGGGGTGTAGCGAGAAATAGATCCGTGGCACAATGAACACAAAAAACGGTACGGTGACAAACGCCAGGATTGCATACACCGAAGACAGTATCGCCCTGCGATCTTGTTCCTCAATAGCAGACCTCAGAGCAAAATAAGCCGCGTAAATTAGCAACAAAATAAAAATAGATGTTTCCCGTGGATCCCAGTTCCAAAATGTTCCCCAGCTGACTTTTGCCCATATAGAACCTGTAACGGTGGCCAGAACGGCAAACAAAAAGCCCAGCTGATTGGCGGCCTCGGCATAGGCATCGTATTT
Source organism: Caldithrix sp. (assembly GCA_014730185.1). Taxonomy (GTDB): domain Bacteria; phylum Calditrichota; class Calditrichia; order Calditrichales; family Calditrichaceae; genus WJIP01. The sequence continues at coordinate 9,872 of WJIP01000369.1, forward strand.
TAATAACCGCTTTTTCAGGTACAAAAAGCTATAGACGGCGGCTATTAAAAACGCCAAAACCGTTATCCAGGAAACCGGCACATGAAAATAGATAATGCGGGTGTACTCCTTCAGGGCTTTCTGTTGCGTGGCCCAAATAAATGCACCGACAATAACACCACTCATCCAAACAAAAAGTATCGTATTCCAGATTTTTTTTACCACAACATATCCCAATTCAGTTATTTAACATAATATTTACGAAACGCATACATTTTCTTAAATCATCCCGTCAAGTCGACATTTTGAATGCGAAAATAAATTATTTAAACCGGCTTTCTACTCAGCGGTTCCTAGAAACATTATTCATTCCAAACAAAATCAAATAAAAGTACCGAAGCCGTAATAATGACAACATCGTAAGCAATCATAGTTTGTATTGCATTACCGGTCAAACTTACCGGATCGTTGCCTACAGCACTATTCGTAGCGCTTATGGCGCTTACCAGGACCGGCAGTAAAATAGGGAACGAAAGCACCGTGAATAAGGCTCCTTTAGCGCTGGCTTTAGAAATAATTGCGGCTACCATAGTCCCTCCGCCTGTTAAGCCCAGGCTGCCTAATAACATCACCAAAATGAAAAACGATGTATGTATTACAACAAAATTCATCACCGCAAAGTACAGGGGGATGATAATTATTTCCACCAGAATTAATAGTATCAAATTGAAAAAAAACTTCCCCCAGAATACGTTTACCGGTAAAGCCACCAATTTTAATGTATCCGCAGTGTGTGTTTCCTCTTCTCTAACAAAAATATGCGATAAACCGGACATTGCCGAAAAAAAGAGGATGATCCATAACAAAGCCGCTAAAATTTCCTGGCTTGCCGAGTATGTGCCTATAGAGAAAGAGACGGCCGTTAACGTAACAACGGCAAACAGCAATATAGCATTAACTGCAAATCGGGTCTTAAATTCTTGTTGAATATCCTTTTGTAAAATCAACCATGCTTTACGCATGTACGGTTACCTTATAATCTGCAAATTTTAAATCTTCCGAGTCATTGGTAGCTATAATCAGTATACCCTTTTTTCTCTGCTCCGTCAGAATGCTGTAAACCGTATCAATTCCCTCCTCATCCAAATTAGCACGCGGTTCATCCACAAACAAAATCTTTGGTTCACTCAGAAGAGCAAACACGTATTTCAAACGTTGTTTCATTCCTGATGAATAGGTTTTAACCGGGTCATCTTCTCTGCCAGATAAATTCATACGTTGCATCAATCTTGTAAGGAGATTCGGGTAGTTTGGTATATCCTGCATCTTAGCAAAAAATGTAAGATTTTCACGGGCTGTCAACTGTTCATATAATTCAAGATAAGGTCCAATCAAACTAAAATAACGATAGGCCTGCTGCTTTAAGAGTACATTACCGTTATGTTTATATTTTACAATGCCCTCCGTGGGTTGCATTAAATTGCATAGAATGCGCAGCAAAGTTGTTTTTCCGGAGCCATTCGGTCCTATAATTGCTATACTATTACCCGTAGAAGCTTCAAAACTGACATTCTTAAAGATCAATTTTTCATCAAAGTATTTCGTTACCGCATCACAATGTAAATACAATGTATTTCCTGTCTTTACGTTTTTAAAAAGCGAAAAATTAGTAAAAAAAGATTAAAGGAGCAAACTTAAACCTTACTATTTTAGTAAGGTTTACAAATCCATGATGCCTTGAAATTCTTTTATCATCCAGAAATAATTGCCCGATACAAATCATAAAGAATTATCACCATAATAATCTGATGGCGACGATGGTTATCATTGCTGCATGATATTCACCGAGCTATGGGAATGGAATCCAGCGGCTAACGGTTTTTTTGAACTGGTCCCGATCCATCATGATTGATTTTTGAAGCGCTTATGCAGAAAGGCCAAAATGTTATTTCCTTTTTTTAGCAGATGAGCTGAAACATAGATACCGATCAAAACCAGAAAAATAATCAAAATAGCCCGATCCGATAAATTTAACGCAAATCCGAAATATAATAAAATCCAGTATCGGGGTATGCGGCCAAGGGTTACCGCTGTAATATATAATTTAAGAGGATATTTGGATAAAACGGTTATCAATCGTATGGGATAAAATGGTAAGGGAGAAACGGCAAAAAAAAGTAATGTGGCAAAAGGCCATTTTAAAAAATACGTTTTACTTTTTTGTATCCATTTTTTTTGCAAGTTTTTATTAACGGCTTGATGATGTAAAATTGGATAAAGTACAACATAATCAAGAATACACCCCAACGTGGTGGGAACAATGGCTATAAGCAATGGATTAATTACGCCATAATGCTTGCCGTAATAGATCATCAGGGGTTCGTGAGGAATAGCTATAAAGGAATTGGATGCACCTATATACAGGGCAAACAACATCCAGTGCTCATGTATAGGCTTAAAAAAATAAGCACCCAAGAGAAGCCCGCATAGCGCAATCAGGGAGGCAATTATGATATTTCTTTTTGTCAGAATATAATTATGGCTCATATTATAGCATGTTTAAGTGCGCTACAATATGAGAAATATTAGAATTGAATACAATACAGTAATGGAATTATTTTTTTTTCAGGGGTGCAAGCGGATCGTTGATTAAACCTTCAACAACTCTGTTTAAAACGAAGTCTCTATCATAAAATCCATTTTTTATCCGTAATTTAATTAGTTCAATTTTTTGAGATTCAAGATCATTATTTTTGTTGTACCCAGCCATGTTCTTACCTTCTTTACCATCCATAGTATGCCGTCAGCATCTTTATTTAATGATTACCGGTTATAATGCTCGGAAAAAAAGTAAAAAACTTTAACGAAAGGTAGCAAAATACTAATTTTTGAGAGGTAAGCTAAAGATAAAACGATTTCCAACTTTATTTTGATCATCAATCCACATTTGGCCACCGTGGGCTTGGACGGCCAGATTGCAAAAGGTAAATCCCAATCCCCTTACTACACGAAATCCTTCGTTTTTAATTTTTAACTGATTAAATTTATCAAACATTTGCTTCTGATATTTTTCAGGGAGTTTAGTGCCATGATCATGTATGGTAAAATAAATATTGGACTCATCTTTAAACGTTTTTATTTCTATTTTGCCGTCTTCAGGTACATTTGCTGTGGCAAAACTGATAAGATTATCGAATACCCTTTCCATAACCGAAGTGTCTATTTTATTAATGGGTAAATCCTCACCCAACTGAACTTCAATATTACGATTTTTGTTTTCAGGATAATCCCAGATTTTATTGGTTGAACGTTCCAAAATCTCGTTCAAGTAGGCTGATTCCAAAGAAAGTTCCATGCGACCGGCTTCAATCTTGGAAATATCAATAAGGTTATGAACCATTCGCGACAAATTCTGAGTGCTGCGCTCAATTCGGCGCAGATACTTATTAACCGTTTCCGATTGATTTTGATTAAGCCCCATATTCATCATTTGCAGGTTTCCCTGAATGACAAACAAAGGATTTTTCATGTCATGAACAATAAGATGACTTAATTCGTCCTTAAACTGATCCATGCGTTCCAGCGCCCTGTTTTGCTCTTTGAGTTGCCGGTTCTTAATGGTTAATTCATCCTGATATTTCTTAATACGCAGTAGTGATTTTACACGCGTTAAAAGTTCAACACTTTCAAACGGCTTGGATATGAAATCATCCGCGCCAGCTTCCAGGCTACGAATTTTGTCTTTTAGTTCCTTTAATGCAGTAATCATGATGATAGGTATGAACATCGTATCGGGATTTTTTTTAACCCGTTCGCATACCTGAAAACCATCCATTTTTGGCAGCATGATATCCAGCAGAATAATATCAGGGTCTTCGCTTTCTACTTTTTCTAAAGCTTCAGCTCCATTCATGGCTGTCAAAATCTGATAATTCTGAGGTTTTAAGAAATACGCCAGTAAATCAAGATTTTCTTTATTATCATCAACAATTAGTACTTTAGTCGTTTCGCTTTCCCGATCCATCGCTTGCCTTCATTTAATAATCAAAGTAACCTAATTTTAAAACGCTTTTTGCAATTGTGCAAGGATAATTTGATAAAATCAAACGGTATTTGCTTTTATCAATTCTTTCCGGAGTTTAGCAAGCGTTTCAGAATGGATTTGAGAGATTCGGGATTCTGAAACATTCAGAATTGTACCAATTTCTCTAAACGTGAGTTTCTCATAATAGTACAGAGTGATTACCAGGCGAGTTTTTTCCGGTAATTTTTTGATATATTTGAGTAACAAGTGTTTCATCTCCTCATCTTCAATTTTACCATCAGGTTGAACATAATCCCTATCTTCGATTACATCATACAGGGTTTGACGTTTTTGTTCATCGATAGGTTTATCCAAGGATTGCAGATTAATGGCATTCATTTCTCTCTTCCAGTTATTTAAATCTTCATCCTTAATACCTAAACTGGCAGCGACTTCATGGTCGGTCAATTGATCTGAGAATTTTTGTTCTAATTGGCTGGTTTTATCTTTAAGGTGGTTAATTTTTGTGCGCAGTGAACGGGGAATCCAATCTAGTTTTCGGAGTTCATCTATAATACACCCCTTAATTCTGGGAATAGCATAAGTTTCAAACTTAATGCCGAAATCCGGATCAAAGCGTTCAATCGCTTCAGAGAGTCCTAAAATTCCGATTTGATATAGATCTTCTTCCTCAATAGCTTTGGGAAAACTTTTGATCATTTTCCGCACAACATACTTAACAAGTCCCAGATATTTGACCATTAATTCCTGACGGTAATCATAATCATGGCCGGTAAAATAGTGGCTATCAAAAGTATTCGCTATGGTTGCAGTACCTTGCATATTCCCTCCCAATCATTCATCAGTTAAAATCTGTCAGCTTTATTTGCACTTTCCATGCCAAAAATTAAAAAAGAAAAAATAAACGTTATTTAAACTAATGTTTATATTAGGCTTAAGTCGTTGGCGTGAAATAATAAGCCATGAAGGTTCAGCCGATGACCGTCCACAGAATGTATAAAAATAGGACAGGGAATGGTGTATTTTTCAACACTTTAAACGATATGCACACTGATTTGAACAATTTTATGCTTTAACTTTTAGCGATAGAACTTTCTGTCTAAAAATGGTCTACGTCTTTGTATCAATTATTCAAATCAATCTGTATTTTTTTTTGCACTTTACGAACATATTATTTAACCTTTTTTATTGATAAAATGAGGATTTTGTTACAATATTAGCCGCGGAAATTATCTATTCTTACAATTCATTATTAAGGAGCATTTTATGAGATTCTTTATTAAAAGCTTTCTGATTCTACTTTTGGTTGTCTCAGTCTCAAAAACACAGGAAATGAGTGATATAATAATGGATGACAATCAAAATAATTTTAATGGTGGACTCGGCATGACCTGGATAGACGGCACAAGTTATACCACATTTAACGTCGCGCCGGAATTTGCGTTAGGAAAATTTGGTGTAGGTTTAAATATTGAACTTTTGTTTAACAATAGCGAAGGTTTCAAATTTCGCAAAGAAGGTTGGGATAAAGGTGCCGGTGCACTGAGAATGATACGCTATCTGCGGTGGGGTGTTAAAAACGATCCACTGTATGTGAGAGTAGGCAGTTTGCAATCAGCAACCCTGGGTAACGGATTTATAATGGGGTATTACAGTAACGAAGCAGACTATGATCGCAGAAAAATCGGACTGGTTTTTGACGCCGACTTTGATGCATTCGGTTTTGAATCTATGACCAGCAATTTGGGAGATATGGAAATCGTTGGTGGCCGTGCATATGTTCGTCCTCTTCTGGCCACTGGTATACCTTTCATCAAAAATCTTGAATTTGGAGCGACCTATGCAACGGATCTCGATCCGGACAACCGGAACGATACCAACGATGGTATATATGAATGGGGTGCTGATATCGGTTTACCGATAATACAAACCAAAGTTTTCAACTCATCCATATATGGGGATTATGCTAAAATAAATCATTACGGCGAAGGAAAAGCTTTCGGTATTAAAGCGGGTATTCCGAACTTTATCGGGGTATTTGGCTTATATGCAAAACTCGAAAAACGTTTTCTGGGTGACCAGTTTTTACCCAATTACTTCAACACTTTGTATGAACTGGAGCGGAAAGAACTGGCTGCCGAGTATTATGGCGTGCAGGGACTCAGTTTGACAAAAGAAGATTTTCTGGCTATGGCGGAAGCCAAAGAAGGCATCTTTGGTGAGCTTGCTGGTCAAATATTGGGCAAAATTACTTTGTTGGGGAATTATCAATCCATCAATAATACAAAAAACAGCGGTATCCTGCACCTGGAAGCAAGGTCCAAGGATTTGATTCCCAATGTCCGCTTACTTTATACCTACGATAAAGTCGGCATCGAAACCTTTGAAGATGTACGTACACTGGATAACCGTTCTGTGGCAATCGCTGAAATCGGCTATCGTACCTATCAATATATCTATGTCACTTTGCAATACCGCTGGAATTTCAGATACAATCCGGAAACGGATAGTTATGAGCCGCAGGAACGATTCCAGCCGCAAGTTAGTTTTGCCATGGAGTTCTAAAGCCATGAATACATATTGACAACTTCCGATACTTTGTATAGTGTAATAACGTATCATTGAATCCGCATTCAGTCGGAAATTATGTAATGATATGCAGTATTATGAAGCATTGAAAATTTTCTGGAAATATGGTTCACTATAAAATTCGAGATCTGATTAATGCGTTTATGATTGAGCCGGTGATGGATCTACTGCTACCGGCTCAATGCGTTATATGTACTTCTGCTTTGTCAACTTCAGAAAAGGCGGTTTGTAAAACATGTCTCGATGCTCTCCCGCTTATTGAACAGCCTCAGATAAATGCCCTCAAGGATGAGATCGAACCAGCATATTTCGATTATCTACATCTGGTCTATCAATTCAGTGAAGAATTTCAAAAATTAGCCCATTACCTCAAATATAAACGATTTAAAGTTATAGCCGGCTATTTTGCGGATAAATTAGCGGATGTCTTGTACGCCAATGGTTCGATACCCTACGATGTCATCACTGCCGTACCGTTACATCCGGTCCGCCTGAGAGAACGGGGGTACAATCAAAGTGCCTTAATCGCTGCCAACCTTTCGACCGTTTTAAACATTCCCTTTGATGATTCCATTATACAACGTATTAAAAACACCCAAAGTCAAACTCAGTTGAATCGAGCTCAACGAGTAAAAAATGTAACTGATGCATTTGCTGTGAAAAAGACTGGCAGCAATTCTTCGATCCTGCTTGTAGATGATGTAATTACAACAGGTAGCACGTTAAATGCCTGTGCTTTGTCTTTAAAAAATGAAGGTTATGATGTGGTTGGTGTGGCTGCTATGGCAACCCCAGTGGATTTTTTGCAAAACAGTTTGGAGGAGAATACCAGCAAGTTAGAACGTTTTTAAATATTCCTCAAGTTCGTTCACCGATTGTTTAACAGCTTGCATTAAACCATCCGTTTCTTGCAGATTTTCATCCCTTCCCATTTGCTCAAGTTGTTTAAACAATTGTTCAAACCGGACGGCACTCAAATTTGCAGATGCGCCTTTCAAACCATGAGCGGTCTCCACGAGTTTATCGTAATCATTATCATTAATGGCCTTTTCCAACGTCGGGGCATCCTTTTTGATC
>WJIP01000370.1 GCA_014730185.1 Caldithrix sp.
ATTATTATGAAATATTGGGCGTAAACAAAAATGCTTCACCGGAGAAAATTCGGTCGGCATACCGAAACCTGGCAATGAAATATCATCCGGATCATTTTGGGTCCGATAGCCGTCCATTCCGGGATCTAAAAGAAGCGTACAACACATTAATCGATCCTGAAAAACGCCGAAATTATAATGAAAGCCTCGATAAAAAAACCAAACAAACCCATATCCCTGTAAATCAATCCCATAGAGACAACGGCCCTTCAACACCACCACAGAGACAGAGACGTAATCAACCAGCAATGGACGAATTAACCGAAGATGTCGGTTCACCTTTTGCCAATGGACTGGATGATTTGTATACCTTGTTCAATAGCCTATTTAACCACACAACCGATTTATTATCTGATTCGAATAAAATCGCCAACCATTTTGATATTCAGATTACTTTATCTGAAGATGAAGCCCGTAATGGAACTCAATTAGACCTAGATCTTCCTCTCGAAAGAAAATGTGAGTATTGTCGGGGAATCGGCCGCCGTGGTCTATCCTTTTGCACCTACTGTTCCGGCTCCGGTCGCTTTCAGGAAACCGCCCCGCTTACATTAAATATACCAGCCAACACCGAAGACGGTAAAAGCGAATCCCTTTCCGATATAATTGCCGGCTACGGTCGAATTAAGCTCAACTTGTATTTTAAAATTCAGTAATACCCCCTGTCCACTCAGTTCACCACTCGTAAAAACCTGCATATTTGACAGTATTAAGTGCAATTATTTCTGAATTTTTGCTTGCTGGTGCGTCATATTGTCATTTCTGGATTAGCTATATCAATATAACAAATTCGAAAACATTGAAAAATCAATAATTTACTAATTTGGCACAGTAGTTGATAAATATTAACACAAATATCAATATAAATTGGTAAAACTTACAATAAATGAAGGAGGATAAAATAATGGTACTTAATCGCATGTTTTTCGAAGAGCCCTGGCATGAAGTAGAGCGCATTCAAAATGAAATGAATCGTCTATTTAATTCCCGGCTGAGCAGAGGCCGCTTGGCATATCCGGCTGTTAATGTCTGGAACGATAGCGAAAAGGTAATCGTTACCACCGAACTACCCGGTTATGATCCCCAGAAAATTGATCTGTCCATTCTTAATGATGAGTTGGTAATCCGGGGTAAAAGAGAGCCGGAAAAATCCGGTGATGATATTCAGATTCATCGTCAGGAACGACCGATCGGTGATTTTGAGCGTACGGTAGCTTTACCGTATCGTGTTGATAGTGAAAAGGTCGATGCTCATTATGAAAAGGGGGTTTTAACGATTACTCTGCCAAGAGCCGAATCGGATAAACCCAGAAAAATTTCCATTAAATCCAAATAAGCTTGTTTTAAAACAGTGTAAAAATAACAGGAGGAATAGAAAATGGCTACAGATAAAACCAGTGTTCAAAAGCGCGAAGCGGATACCCGGGAAGTAGCCGAACGTACCCGTTCGGGAAAAGTGTTTATTCCCGCGGTAGATATTTTCGAAACCAATGAGGCCATCTTTTTAATTGCAGATATGCCCGGCGTTGATGAAAAATCGATCAACATCAACCTGGAAAAAAATGTATTAACTATAGAAGGTAAGGTTCAGCATTACGAACCGGAGAAAATGGAACTGGCCTATGCTGAGTATAATGTTGGCGATTATCAACGGTCATTCAATCTGAGCGATTCGATTGACCAGGATAAAATTGACGCAACAATAAAAGATGGTGTTCTGAGTGTTAAATTGCCGAAAGCAGAGCCGGCAAAACCAAAAACCATTTCGGTTAAAACCAAATAGTGTTAAAATAAATAGTCATCCAATACGGCGCTCTTTTGCTTTAAGGGCGCCGTTTATATTTAGTCCGTATATTACATGAATCCTGTGCCAGTGATTCCTTGATTATTCTGCCAACCGCATCCCTCATAAATATTTTGTCTTTAACTTTACATTGCGTAAACTTTTCTAATTTCAACAACCGAACCTGTGGAATTAAAGTCGCGTGAATACAGTTATTATCAAATCTTAAACAATCATTACAATTCAAAATAGAATTCGGTTTTAACATGTACCAAATAACAATATTTATCACTACCTTATTGATGCTAAACATTAGCCTTGTAGCCGCTAATAACGGAAAAATCGGGGGAAAGGTCATTGATAAAAGTACTCTCAAACCCCTTGCCGGAGCCAACGTATCGGTACAGGCTACACAACGAGGGGCTTCCACGGATGCGGACGGTCATTTCATTATTAAAAACCTTGAACCCGGAAGCTATAATATTGAGGTCCATTATTTAGGCTACGCGCCGGTAAAAAAAAATAATGTCATTGTCAATCCCAATAGAACAACCGTATTGGAGGTTGCCTTAGAGGAAAATTTGCTCCAGGGTGAAGTGGTTGAGGTAACTGGCAGTTATTTTGAGAAAGCCCGCCAGGCTGTAGTCAGTACGCGGACCATGAATTTTGAAGAAATTCGACGCAGTCCCGGAGACTTGGTTGACATTCAACGTTCTATGCAGGTGATGCCTTCTGTGGTATCCGGCAGTGACCAAATGAATGAAATCATCACTCGGGGGGGCTATCCGGGTGAAAATCTTTTTCTGATGGATAATATCGAGATCCCCAACCCCAATCACTTTCCCCTACAGGGTTCGGGTGGCGGACCCATTAATATGCTTAACTCTTACATGGTCAAAAAAGTAGATTTTTATGCCGGTGCCTTCTCTGCCAAATATGGTGATAAAGCATCCTCCGTGATGGATATTCAATTAAGGGAGGGTTCAAGAGAACGCTACCGTTTTGAAGGTCAAATGGGTATGGCCGGTATCGGTATCCTTACCGAAGGCCCTCTAAGTGAAAATGCCAGTTTTTTATTTTCAGCCCGAAAAAGTTATCTGGACTTAATAATCTCTTCAACCGGTCTGACGGCAGTACCACGCTATTATAATCTGCAGAGCAAAATTACCTGGGATATGCATTCCAAACACCAATTGTCATTCAATACTTTGTACGGTTCCGATGAAATAAATATCGAAAATGAAGAATCCGCTGGTTATGGAAGAGGGGCCGAAAATGTGGACAGCCGGAACGATCAGTTCGTGACCGGAGTTACAGTACGTTCCCTGTGGACCGATCAATTGTATTCATTTACAACTGTGTCGGCTCTGGAAACCAATACGTATGCTAATGTATTCGAGTTTGAAACGAATCAATCCAAAAACACATTTTTTAGCCAAGACGGCAGAGAAAATCAATATCAAATTAAAACCGATTTTGTGTACCGCCCTGTTAAAAACTTTGAAATGAACTTTGGCATTTCGCATAAACGGATTCGCTTTGCTCAAAATCTCTGGCGGGAAGCCGACACTCTCTATATTTATGAAACAACCGGAGATAAACAACGAACGGATGAGTTTGACCGGATTTATCCTCAATATAAAGTAGATAACACTCTTCATTCCTTTAAGAACAGCGCCTATGGTCAATTTGCAATTGATTTATGGCAGCGCATGCGATTTACAGCCGGACTGCGTTATCATTATTTCGACTACACACAATTTTCTTCATGGAGCCCAAGAGTCGGTCTTTCCTTTTTTGCATCGCCCAAGTTGACCTTCAATTTAGCATACGGAAAACACTATCAGTCACCAAGCTATGTCGATTTAATTGCTAATGAAGCAAATCAACATTTGAGTCATAAATACAATCATCAATTCGTACTGGGCACAGAATATTTGTGGCGGGAAGATGTTAAAATGACGGTCGAATTATATCATAAAAATTATGACGACGTTCCTGTAGAATTCAGGTTAACGACGCCGGAACCGCTGGATGAGGATAATGGCAGGAGAGTGAACGCCATGCAGGCGCGTTCTTCAGGAGTTGAATTGTTTTTACAAAAGAAATTGACGGACCGTTTTTCAACTATTTTGGGTTATTCGCACTATGTAGCCGAAGCAAAGGACCCGCGCACCGGTGAATATTATCCATGGGATTACAATTACGGCGATATATTGACGTTTATAGCGGCTTACAAGTTCAGATGGTATAAAGAGAGCTGGTACCAGGACATGAAACAACGTTGGTGGTTTAACATGATATCATGGTTTCCCCTTTCTCCATCCGATGAGTTCGAAATCAGTATGAAATTCCGTTATTTAGGTGGCAGACCTTATACCCGACCGGTATATTATCCTATTTATCAAAAATGGATCGTCGAGGAACAACAAAATCTTAATGAACGACGTTATCCCATTTACCATCGTCTCGATTTTCGTATCGATCGGCGATTTATATTTAACAATTGGAATCTGGTAATCTTTTTTGATATCAATAATGTCTACAACCGGAATAATATCTGGGCCTATGAATATGGGGTGGATAAGAGCGGTGACAAAGAAATCAAGAAAATATTACAATATCAAACTTTACCGGTTGGCGGATTTTCCATAGAGTTTTAACCTCAACTAAATGTGGAACACATCCTCAAAAGTAAAGAGACGCTGAACCACCGCATGCTGATTAATTTCCAGATGATCAAAACCATTGCCCCCTATATAAAGGGCAATGTCACGTTCTTCACAAATGCTGCAGACATGATTAAACTCATTTTGAATCATAATTTTGTCATCCAGATAGGCCGAAGAAAGGTAAACCCTCACCGGACGAATCGTATCGATCACTTCTTCAATGTCCATCAAAGGTGTAATCTGCCCGGTGTTATACACCTTAAATCCGCGAAATTCAAGAATATGCTGGATCATTTTCAAAGCGATATCATGTAACTCAGAAGAAAAGGTAGTACACAATACCTTGCCCATTTTAGGTTTTTCGGGCAAGCGCACAATACCCTGCAGTCGCAATATTCCGTCCTTCAAAATTTGGGTCACGATATGTTCTTCGATAATGGTTAACTCATTCTTTAGCCAAAGCTGACCTACGCGATGCAATACCGGCGTTATGATACGATCATAGATAATATGCAATGGATACTGCGCTAAATATAAACCGGTTAGAACTTTATTGATCCGAAACTGATTGGCTTCCAAAGCATTCTTTTCCAGGAAATCGATGAGATAGGGGAAGTTGCCTTTCAAAATATGACTACTAAGTTGCAGATCGGTTTCATTTTCTATAGGAAATAAATTGGCTTTTGAAGTTTTTCGTCTGTTCTCATTCAAAAAGCTAGCCAGTTGCTTAAAGGTAAATTTACGATGCCCTCCAGCGCTTTTAATACATTCCAGCTTACTCTCTTCGGTCCATCGTTTAATGGTGGAAACATTTACACCTAATATTTTAGCGGCTTCCTGACTATTTAAATATTCAATATTTTGTGCCATTTTATATCCTTATTTATTTTCTCATCAATATAAGATCAACAAAGCTCTTTGTCAATTTTAATAAGCGTTTTGCGCTTTTATATCATAATAAATCTTGACAACCTACGTTTTTATCATTAATATGAAACGCTCATTACGCTTTTATGCAATGCCATTAAAAATTGATTTACCAAAAAAATATAAGGATTTCAGGAATTGTTCAGACTCAAAAATTTTATGGTCACGGTTGTGATTGTTGTCCTGATTCACTATTGGCCACTCCCCGCTCAGGATACTTCGCAATCATTGCAAATGTTACAGGAAGGCCGCCGGTTGTTTCATCAGGCCGTTTTCGATGAATCCAAAATTGACTCTGCTAAAATAATTTTTCAGAAATTATCCAAAGAGTTTCCCCATTACGAAGGCCGGGCAACCGCCTATCTGGGAGCACTTACTGCATTGGAAGGTAAACATGCTTTTTGGGTATATACCAAGTATAAAAAAGTGGTCAAGGGGCTGAAAATAATGGATCGCGGCGTAAAAATCGATTCGACCGACCTGGAATCTCGTTTTATTCGCGGGACTACAACTTATTATCTGCCCGGATTGTTCAACAGAGGACAAAGCACGGAAGCCGATTTTTCATTTATTCGTCAACAGCTACCCGCCCAGTACAAAGCGTATCATCCGAAAATGATCATTAATGTCATTAATTTTTTCCTTGAAAAACAGGAACTCAATAGAGATGAACGGAAGCAATTGGAAAATCTTAAACATAAACTGGCCGACTCATGAATAGTGAATATTTAATATTAAATGTGATCATTATTAGCGGTCCATTGGCCCTGAGTTTTGACAAAAGGGTTTTTTTTATACAATATTGGCGAGAAGTATTGATTGGGATAACGATCCCCGCTGTTGTTTTCATCGTTTGGGATGCACTGGTAACCGGCAGGCACTGGTATTTTAATGATTTGTATACTCTGGAAAGCCGGTTTTTAAATATTCCCCCGGGTGAGTGGCTCTTTTTTATTACAGTGCCCTATGCTTGTTTGTTTGTTTGGCAAGTTTTACATGTTTATTTTAAAAATAATAAATTTGCATTAAAAATTGCGGTTACGCAGGTGCTTATATTATTTTTTGTGGTTTCATCCATTATAAATTTATTGCAAGGAAAAGAATACACGGCAATCGTGTCTTTGGCTTTTGCCCTGCCCTTGGTTTTAGACCGTTGGCTGGGTACACATATCTTTTACGGACGATTAACCATTTATTTTACGGCTATATTGATTGTCCTTATGCTAGTTTTTAACGGATACCTGACGGCCCGCCCCATTGTATTATATGGCATCCAATACCAGTTGGATTTCCGTATCATTACCATTCCCGTGGAGGATTTTTTTTACGGTTTAAGCCTGGTATATTTAAACGTCATCTTGTTTGAATACACAAAAAGGAAACGGGTATGGGCAAACGCGTGATCGTTGTTGGCGGAGGTTTAGCCGGGCTCGGTGCAGCTATAAGGCTGGCTCATGCCGGCTTTGGCGTCGAGCTGTTCGAAAAAAACCTGCAACTCGGCGGCAAGATGAACCATGTTAAAGCGCAGGGATATCGTTTTGATACCGGGCCTTCGCTGCTTACCATGCCCTTTATCATCGATGAATTGTTCCATGCCGTCTCTCTCAAACGGGAAGATTATTTGACCTTTGAACCCATTGATCCGATATGCCGTTATTTCTGGAACGACGGGTCACAATTAGATGCTTCCATGCATATTCGAAGTATGATGGATCAGCTTGCCGGGCTATCACCCCAGGATGCCCAGCGGTATGCAGATTTTTTGCTTTATTCCAAACGCATTTACGAAATCACTGCTGATACTTTTCTTTATTCTGCCATCCATGAACCCGGCCAGTTGCTGAATCGCCATAATCTGTTTAAACTGCTGCAAGTCGGTCAGATCGATCCCTTGCACACAGTTGACCAAGGTGTGCGGCGATTCTTTAAAGATAAACGCATTGTGCAATTGTTCAACCGTTATGCCACTTACAATGGCTCCGACCCTTTTAAAGCACCGGCCACATTAAATATAATCCCGTTTGTAGAATTTGTCCTGGGCAGTTATTATATCAAAGGGGGTATGTATCAATTGGTTCAACAGCTTCACTACCTAGCCGAGCAATCAGGGGTAAAAATATATACCGAAACTTCCGTGGACAAAATTTTACATAAGGATGGTGCGGTTGAGGGCGTCCTCGTAAACGGTACGTCGGAACACAGTGATGTCGTATTGTGTAATGCCGATATTGTGGTTGCGCATGAGCAACTGATTGACGGATTTAAAGGTCATCGTAAAAAGCTATCGCGGCTTGAACCCTCACTCTCGGGGATGGTATTTTTGTGGGGTCTTAATGATGCATTGCCATCACTCACGCACCATAATATCCTGTTTTCTGACAATTATCGTAAGGAATTTAAAGCCCTTTTTGACGATTTAGTTATCCCGAATGATCCGACGATTTATCTTTCCATTACCGCAAAGTCGGGTGATGACCATGCTCCGGCGGGTAAGAGTAATGCTTTCATTTTACTTAACATGCCATATTTAAACGATTCACAGGACTGGGATAAAGCCGTGGATAAGATGCGCATGATTATTTTAAACAGATTAAAA
The DNA here is from genome assembly GCA_014730185.1 of Caldithrix sp. GTDB lineage: Bacteria > Calditrichota > Calditrichia > Calditrichales > Calditrichaceae > WJIP01. The sequence continues at coordinate 8,018 of WJIP01000370.1, forward strand.
GCAATGTCTATCGATGTAGCGGATAAGATTGAATATGAACATGTGATCAGCCCGCTTGATCTTTACACAAAATTTTCCAGCAACCGGGGTAGTATTTACGGAATATCATCCAATAATCGTACAGCAGCCTTTAAACGCCCCGCCAATCGAAGTCGTAACATTAAAAATTTATACTTTGCCGGTGGATCGGTGCACCCGGGAGGCGGAATACCTTTGGTATTACTGTCAGCCAAAATGGCCGCAGATCTCATTAGCAAAAGACATTAACGAAAAACGTAACAGTGTAAGATCAATACATTTGTAACAGAACAATAAAAGGATTTTTAAATGAAAAAAGCGATCATCGTTGGCTCCGGTTTCGGAGGATTGTCTGCGGCCATTCGATTGCAGGCAAAAGGTTTTCAGGTCACGATTTTGGAGAAAAACGAACAGGTGGGCGGACACGCCAATCAACTGATTAAAGATGGCTATACCTTTGACCTGGGTCCTTCTTTAATAACGGCCCCGGACATCATTCGAGATATCTTTAACAGTGCCGGAAAGAAAATGGAAGACTACCTGGATTTGATTTACCTGGATCCCTTTTACCGAATTTTCTTTCACGATGGCAGTAAAATCGATTATACAGCCGACAGTGAGGCGATGAAAGAACAACTGACCCGCTTCAATCCGAATGATGCCAAAAATTACGACGCTTTTATGAAATACGTTCGCGAAGTGTACAAAGCCGTCATCGAAGATGGTTTGGGTTCCCGGCCGTTCATGGATGCGAAAAGTTTATTTCAATTTTTACCGCGGGCTTTAAAACTAAAAGCTTATAAGTCCACATACGGCGTCGTCAAACAATTTTTTAAAGACGAACGTTCCCGGTTTACCTTTTCCTTCCACCCCTTATTTATCGGGGGCAGCCCATTTCGCTCGCCGGCGGTTTATTTGATGATTCCCTATCTGGAGAAAGCCGGCGGAGTCTGGTTTACCAAAGGCGGCATGTATTCTCTGGTTAAGGCTTTGCAAACGGTATTTTTAGAAATCGATGGTCAGATTAAAACCAGCGCCGAAGTACAGGAAATCCGTATCGAAAATGGTCGGGCCACAGGGGTTGTGGCCAATGATGCATTCTATGAAGCGGATATTGTCATATCCAACGCCCATTTTGCCCACACGTATAAAGACTTGATCCAGCCGCAAGCGCGCCGTAAATGGACCGACAAAAAAGTGCTGAACCTGGATTATTCCATGAGTTCTTTTCTGATTTACATGGGCGCCCGTAAACAATATACCGATCAGTTACTCCATCATACTTTAATTTTGTCTCATCGTTATAAAGAACTGGTGCGGGATATTTTTGACCGCAAAATTCTACCTGACGACTATTCCATGTACCTGCATGCACCCACCCGAACCGATCCTCAGATGGCGCCGCAAGGTGGTGATAGTCTCTACCTTTTAATCCCCGTGCCCAACCTGGCCGGAGATATTAATTGGGCCGAACAGAAAGACATTTTTGCCGATAAAGTGCTCAAATTTATTGATGAGGACTTCGGGCTGGGCGATTTACGAGAGCATCTGCAGGTTAAAGAAATTTTCACACCGGTTGATTTTGCCACCCAACGCAATAATTATTTGGGCAGCGCATGGGGTGTTGAACCTCGCTTGCTGCAGACGGCGAATTTCCGGCCACATAACCGCAGTGAGGATATTCCCAATTTATACATCGTGGGAGCCAGCACACATCCGGGCGCCGGCGTGCCGGGGGTAATGCTTACTGCCCAGGCCACGGTCAATACCATATTTACCGATTTTAACATGTAATAAAAGTGGATCAATGAACATGCAAGCACGACATACAGGCTGGGCAAATGCTGTATTTAAAATATATATTCTGCGCTTACTGAAGAAACACTTTCACAGTTTTCGAATGATTGGTGATTATCCACGGATTGACAAAACATTACCGGCCATTCTTCTTCCCAATCACAGTACGTGGTGGGATGGGTTTTTTGTTTATCTGCTTAATGAAAAATTGTTTAAACGTAAAATTTTTTTGATGATGCTGGAAGAACAGTTACAGAACTATCCGTTCTTTAATAAGGTGGGTGCCTTTGGCATTCGGCCGCAAAATCCCAAACATACGCTGAACACCCTTTTATATGCCACCAGGCAATTATCAAAAGATAATCTGTTGTGTTTTTTCCCCCAGGGAGAACTGACCAGCAATCGCAAACGTCCTGTGGTTTTTAAACCCGGCTTAAAATGGGTGGTGGAAAAATACGGCCAAAAAACACAAATTATCCCTGTCATCATGCATGTGGAGATGACCGAACATCAATACCCGGAGGTGTTTTTTCACTTCAGTGACATTAAAATTTATGACGGCCAGCATGTACCGGATGTCAATCAAATCGCTGAGCAACAGGAAAAATATCTGGATGACATGGCGGCACAACTTGCGGCCGGTCATAAGGGTCAGGAATTATTTAAAGGCAGACGTTCCATTAGTGAAGTAATGCGCAAAAGGAATTAAAACCAACGTTATGATTCTCATCATTTTGGCTACGCTCAGTGGCCTGATCATCACCTCGCTGTTGTTAAACAGCTTGATCAATGGTTTGTTGGGACCTTATTTAAAGAATGCCCCATCCGCCAGAGAGACGGCAAGCGTTTCGCTGCTTATACCAGCCCGTAATGAGGAAGACAATATAGCGACCTGCTTAAAATCCCTTCAGGCCCAGGAATATGAAAATCTGCAAATCCTGGTTCTGGATGATCAGTCCGAAGACCGGACGGCTGAAATTGTGCGCCGGTTTGCCCGGACCGACCATCGTATCCGATTGCTGCAGGGGCAGCCTTTGCCCGATGGATGGTTAGGTAAAAACTGGGCCTGCCATCAACTCAGCGAGCAGGCCAACGGTGATATCTTTATTTTTACCGATGCCGATACGCAACATCACCCTCAAGCGGTGCTCCATACCGTGGGGTGGTTGCAACATCTGCATCTGGATATGCTGTCCGCATTTCCTCAGCAATTGACCAAAACCCTTATGGAAAAACTGATTGTGCCGGGTATCGATCTTATTTTATACGCCTTTTTAATGCTCTGGTCCACTTACTATCTCAAGTCGGCCCGGTTCGCCGCTGCCAACGGGCAATGGATTGCCTATACCCGAAAAGCTTATCATGCTTTTGGCGGACACCGGCGGGTTAAAAGTGAAATTGTTGAGGATGTTGCCCAGAGTCGCCTGGCCAAACAAGATGGCTTTAAAATGATCACACTGGCCGGTACGGGCAGTGTATTCTGCCGGATGTATCACTCTTCCCGCGAAGTCTGGCAGGGTTTTTCCAAAAACGCCTTCGGACTGACCGGTCATAACACCCTGCTTTTTATGCTGTTTTTGTCGATGATATTTATCGGGTGTGTCTTACCCTACGGATTGTTGTTTTGGGAAACCGCCCGTACGATTGGCCTGATATTGGTTGCAGCTAATCTTTTTTTAAGAGGAATTCTGGCTGTTGCTTTCAAACATCCGTTCTGGATAAGCATCATTTTGCATCCTGTGGCCGTCTTACTGGCCATCATCATCGGCTTTAATTCTTTTTTTCAATCCAAATTCGGGCATATCAACTGGAAAGGTCGTTCCATACGTTTGAACATTTAAAATCGGATTACCATACAATGATGAATAACACGGATAAAATAAAAATATTTTTGGTTTACTTTATACTCATGGCCGGAGGATTATGGCACATTTTGGGTTATTTCAAATACATTATGCAAATTGCTGCCGGTCCGTTACTTATGTTTTTCGCGCTATGGATGGTTTATGAACACCTTGCCGGAACATCCTCTCCCCGATGGCGTTGGTCTGTTTTAATCTGGTCAATCGTGGTTATACTAAGCAGTTTTGTGATAGAAGTTATCGGGGTAAAAACCGGTTCCATTTTCGGGCATTATGCGTACGGCAATACGCTGATCCCCACGATTTCAGGGGTACCACTGGCCATTGGTTTTGCCTGGTTACTGGTTGCTTACGCCAGCACGGCTATTGTGCAGCGACTGCAATCCATTCGGCCTTTAAAAGCGGCTGGTATGGTTCTGTTGATTGCACTTTTAATGACGTTATTCGATTTTTTTATGGAACCGGCAGCCATCCGCCTGGGATACTGGACCTGGGAGAAGGGCCACGTGCCCGTGCAAAATTATCTGGCCTGGTTTATATTGGGTTTTGTACTGTCTTTACTCGGCTATATAATGAACATTTTTAGAAAACAAATACCGATTATCGCCGTGCATATATACTTTGCCCAGATCATCTATTTTGTGATGGTCTACTTCAAAACAGATTAAGGGGGATAACTCCATGAAAATTAAGAAAAGTGATTCCTATAAAGGATTTACGGCCGCTATATCCATTATAAGTATATGGCTGGCCTCTCTGATTTTTTTTATCACCCGAGATTTTCAATCCATACCGTGGTATTTGGTCATACTGATGATCGTTTGGCAAACATTTTTATTCACCGGATTATTTATCACAGCCCATGATGGTATGCATGGCATCATTGCACCAACGCAAAAAAAATTGAATCATCTTCTGGGTCGCCTGGCGGTTTTTTTATATGCTCTTTTTTCGTATCAAACCTTAAAAACCAAACACTGGGATCATCATCGTTACCCGGCTTCTGCAAACGATCCGGACTTTCATGACGGTCAACATCGGGGGTCTTTACGCTGGTATTTGAATTTTATGGCCAATTATATTACATGGAAACAGATTCTGGGTATGGCTATTGTATTCAATATTCTGGATCATCTGGCCGGTTTGCAAAGCATTAGTCTGTTGCTGTTCTGGGTGCTTCCGGCTTTCCTGAGTACCTTTCAGCTTTTTTATTTCGGCACTTACCTGCCCCACCACGAAGCTGAAGATTCCTGGCCGGATCGCCATCACAGCCGCAGCAACGATTACCCGGTCTGGCTTTCTTTCCTGACCTGCTATCATTTCGGTTATCATTGGGAACACCATGCCTTCCCCTATGTTCCATGGTGGCGATTGCCATCCAAACGCCGGGAAGTTGGTGCCCGCGAACAGACGGGTTGATGCCCATGAAACGCAGTGTCCATCTGCAACCGTTATCCAGGGAGCATCATATCCTGCTGGTTAATGCCAACCGCCTCAAACGAGGTATCGTTCGACAAACGGAGCCGGCGGTGCTTGATCAGTTTTGGAGGTTTATCTGGCAGTACGACATACAGCCGCATTTTGAACGCGAAGAGCAAATATTACTGACCGGTGTGAGCGCTCTGGCGGATAGCGCCCCGGTGCAGGTCCTGCACAATGACCACGAAAGCCTGCGGCAAGAGGCGAAGAACCTATTAGCTCATCAACCAGCAACCTGGCAGATGCTCAAAGATTTTGTCCTGAAACTGATCGCGCATATCCGTCACGAGGAACGTGTCCTGTTTCCCTTTATCGAAGGAAACTGTTCTGATACGGTACTGACCGATATAGGTAATCAATTACAAAGCGTCTACAAACCAGGATGTGTAACCTGGAACCCGGAATTCTGGAAATAAAAAAACGCGGATTACGGGGTTTACCTTATTAGTTATTTTGGGTTAACGCTCTATTTTGCAATACATTTCTTAGACAATATTCCTTTACGCTGATAATCATACTACTTATCCATTTAACGGTACCATCTATAGCCAACGGATACCTGTTTTCTGCATCAATGCTGTAAACGGTGAAAAATCAGGTTGAGACTTATTTAAAAACTGGTGGATAAAGGTGGGATGTCCATTGGTTAGTATCTTATCTGAATCATCAATGCTTTCCGTTATTATGGCCTGCCAGTATTGTGCTTTGCGGCCCCACAGAACATAAAATGGACTTGTCTGTCGATCATTAAGCGCTGTGATGAGTGCCGTATGAAACGGATGCCAAAATTTAAAATGATATTTTTTATCCCCTGGTCGGGAAAAAGTCATCGAAGCATTGATCAATAATACGCCCTGCTTCAGCCATAACCGGAATAATTGCGGCGGCGACTTTATTCTGTTTTGCCGGGCGATGTGCCGACAGTCTGCAATGGGCGTATCATAGGTGGCCAGACCTTGGGCTATCATTAATCCTTTCAGTATATTTTTTAAAGCACTGCCGTTGGTTTTATCCTGCCAGCTTTGTATCTCCTCATCCCAAAAAGCCACCCCATTGGCTGAGGACGTCCGGGGATAGGGGTCTTCCCCGTACAGCACACATTGCACATCCTGCGGATTCATGTAGGTTAATACATGAAAAATATATTCCCGGCGGGGCATGACGTTGCTTAGTCCGTGCACAAAGTTATGCAGGTCTGTATAAAACCGGTTTAACGGCAAATACTCTTTAAGAAAGGATTCCCACTTCGGGGGTAATCGCATGGTAACTTCCTCTTGCAACTTTACTACTCAAAGGCCGTAACTTAGGATGTTCATTGTACAATGGCAATGCATTATAAAAAATTGGATCGTTAAATTCACCAAAAAAAACATCAGGTCAGGGGTTTTATAGCTATTTTATTTTTAATAATAGACTCATGGACATTTAAACATATTTCATCTTGTTTTTATTTTAATTACTTTAAAGCATGCCAATCAAAGTTTAACCAATAAAGGAGGTATTCATGACCACCTATCGTTTTTATGCAACTTTATTACTTTCCATCGTTCTTTCGGTATCGCTTTTCGCCGGAGATGTACAAAAACGCGAACTGGGAAATCTGGTTCTGGAAAATATTCCGGAGATACCGGAGCAAATCAAAGACCGTCTGATGCAATATCAAAATGTGCGCGGTGCTTCTTTCCGTGACTGGCAACCCGATGGCCAGGGCATTATGATCAGCACGCGTTTTGGAGAGACCAGTCAGTTCCATTTAGTGGAAGATCCCCTCGGGATGCGCAAACAAATCACCTTTTTTGAGGAACCCGTTGGTGGCGGGGCGTTTTGTCCGCATGATGAGTGCAACGGATTTCTTTTCAATAAGGATATCGGCGGTAGCGAATTCAGCCAGATTTTTTATTTTGACGTGAACACCGGCAATTATAACATGCTCACCGATGGTCAATCCCGCAATGGTGCCGCTAACTGGTCCAATAAAGGGGACCGGTTTAGTTTTTATTCCACAAAACGGAATGGCCGGGATTGGGACGTATATGTTGCCAGCATGGACGATCCCGAAAATCCCCGCCGCGTTCTGGAAAAAGGCGGTGTGTGGGTAGCAGTGGACTGGTCTCCGGACGACAGCAAGCTGTTGGTTATCAATTATATCTCAGCCAATATCAGCTATTATCACGTTTTGGATCTGCAAAGCGGTACACTAACTCAGGTCAATCCTTCGGATAAACAAATTGCTTACGGAGCGGCGGCCTTTTCCAAAGACGGTGAAGGGATTTATTTCACGTCGGATGAAGATTCGGAATTCAAAAATCTATTCTATTATGAATTGAGTAGTGGTCAGAAAACCAATTTAACGCAGGACATTCGGTGGGATGTCGGCAGCATGGCTTTATCCGATGACGGACGATATCTGGCTTTTACCGTTAATGAGGACGGTATTGATAAGCTGTATATGCGCAATGTACAAACCGATGAAAAAGTTGAATTGCCGCAACTGCCCGTGGGACAAATGTACGGGTTATCTTTCAGTCCGGATAGTAAACAATTTTCACTGGTCCTGAATGCCCCCACAGCACCAGGTGATGTTTATATTATGGATATGGATTCCAAAAGCCTGACGCGCTGGACACAGAGCGAAATCGGCGGCTTGAATCCGGATCATTTTATTGAACCCGAATTAATCCATTATCCGACGTTTGATGAAGTCAATGGACAACCCCGTAAAATCCCCGCATTTGTCTATAAACCGGCAGGAGACGGACCGCATCCGGTGGTTATCGATATTCATGGCGGACCGGAAGCGCAGGAACGCCCCTACTTTTCATCACTTACTCAATTCTGGTTAAATGAACTGGGCGTGGCGGTTATTGCACCCAACGTACGGGGTTCGGCCGGTTACGGCAAAAGCTATCTCAAACTGGATAACGACTATAAACGGGAAAATTCCGTTAAAGATATCGGCAAACTTCTGGATTGGATTGCCCAACAACCGGATTTGAACAAGGAGCGTGTTGCCGTATTCGGCGGATCTTATGGCGGTTACATGGTTCTCTCATCCATGTTTAATTATAATGAACGTATCCGTTGCGGCGTGGATATCGTTGGCATCAGTAACTTTGTTACGTTTCTTAAGAATACCAAAGAATATCGACGGAATTTGCGCCGGGTGGAATACGGTGATGAACGGGATCCGGAAATGGCCGAATTTTTACAATCCATATCCCCTACCACCAATGCTCATAAAATCACCAAACCCCTGTTTGTAGCCCAGGGTCTTAACGATCCGCGGGTACCCGCATCGGAAGCAGAACAGATCGTGGAAAAAGTCCGTAACAACGATGTCAATGTATGGTATATGCTGGCCAAAGATGAAGGACATGGTTTTCGCAAAAAAACCAACAGGGATTTCTTTTACAATGCCGTCACTTTATTTTTTGAACAATATTTACTGGATTAACTTTGTACCGGATGCAGATACAGCTCTGCATCCGGTTCTTAATTTTGCAACAATTGAATGACATTCAGCTATCTGATAGCCAATAATTCCGCCTTACCTCATAACTCACGACCAAAGCGCAGCTCAATACCAATAGGTGCAACCGGCGCTCGGGCCTCTTTTAAAAACCGGGCCACATAGATTTGGCTCAGATAATGATTGCCCCGCTTATCCGAATATTGTAAGCCGGACAAAAAACTGACCATGGGCAGAACTTTACGCTTATCAGGATCAGGCGGACTGACAATCATAGTGTATTCCAGGCCTAAACGGCCCTTCCAGTGCTCCTGTCCGGTATAAAAACCATATCCGGCACTGATGGCAAATGGCAGCTCTTCAACCCCCGGAAGAAGTAACGGATACACATTACAAGTCGCAGCATGATGTTCATTGATCCCGTATTCATACCCGATACCGAACATCAGATGGCCGCTTAATATACAGGAAATATTGATTTGATGGCTTTGGGCAGATGTTAGCTGTGGTCTTTGCATGATACACAGTATTATGAGTAAAACTGCCGTCCTACATTGTTTTGAAAAATATGAATGGGTCATTGTTCCTTTCTCTCCTTTTTATGGTGCCAGATCAGGGCAACCCCGCAAATAAGCAAAGGCATAGGAAGCAAAGTGTACATCAGTAGTCGCACATAAACATCCATACTTAACCAGGCCCTGAAAAAAATTAACAGACCGGCAGCCAAGATCAAAAAAGCAAAACCGGCAATTAGTGGTCTTTTTCGAATTAATAATACGGAAACCAAAATGAGCAGAAAAGGCACACTTTCCATTAAGTTGGTGAGAGAAAATCCATGGGATAATAAAACAAATAACAACCAGACACTGGCAAAAAATCCACCAATCCATTGCGCGGCCAGCACAGGGCTGTAGTTTTCGAACAGACTCATCATAAATTTAAGCACCAGCGGAATAAGCAATATCATATACCAGTAGGATGGCGGTTGCTGATTATGTGAAAAATATTCGCGGATCAACACAAACAGGATCAGACCGTTCATAACATATAAGGATACATGGCTGGTCAAACGGCTGATATAAAGTTGTCGTTCGTCCAGATCGCTGCGGGGATTAAATTCGCGGAGCAGAGGCACAGCCAGTAATATGATCAATATGGGGATTAATATCCATAAGGGTACACCTGCAGCCAACATGACGATTAATACCACAACAAGCAGCCACAAACTTTTTAAAACGTTCATCAATTTTTTCATGGTATGTTCCTAATCATGCAAATCCAATGTAAATAATTGTTCAACCGAAACCCCTAATATCCGGGCAATTTTAAGGGCTAATTTAACCGAAGGATTAAAACTGCCTTTTTCAATTGCGATAATGGTCTGTCGGGTAACGCCGGTTTTTTCCGCCAGTATTTGCTGCGTCATTTCATTCTGTAAAAAACGGTATTTGCGAATCGAATTTTTCATAGACTTCCTGTTTGACCTAACGTAATTTATTAGTTACATATTGTCAAGTATAATTGACATTCATTGCTTTTTATGGCCGGCATTTTTTAGGTTTGCTTTTTTTTAAAATCTTTGTAAACTTTTTACATGGAATTATTTTTTGCTGCCCGGGAAAACATTGAGCCGCATGCTGTTACGTTTGACCGATTTGAAAGCCAGCATATACTGAAGTCTCTGCGTAAGAAAACCGGCCAAAGCATCATCGTCACCGATGGAGAAGGTCGTAAGATTTACGGCAGTATAATTCAGACAAAACCGATAGTGGTTGCAGAAATCGATTCTGTAGAAACCATGCCCCGTCCCAAGCCAGCCGTAGCATTGGCTGTTGGTTTTATCCGTCCAAATCGGTTAGAGCTGTTGTTGGAAAAAGGCACGGAAATCGGCATCCAGGCTTTTTATCTGCTTGGAACTGAATACGCTAATTATATCAGTAAAAACGAACATCGTTTTACAAAAGTTATAAGACAGGCTATCAAACAGAGCGTTCAGTTTTTTTTACCAAAAATTGCTATTTTTGATAATTTTAATAAATTTCTTGTTCAGGTGCAGAATTACCGTCATAAAATCGTGGCCACATCGGCCAACGATCCTGCACTTCATGATCGTTTAAGTGTTCTCAACGACAGTCTGCGTGAAGATGTGTGTCTTCTAATTGGCCCGGAAGGGGGTTTGAGTTCAGATGAAATTGGCTTGGCTCAGGCTAACGGTTTCATATCAGTTTCGTTGAGTGAGAACCGTTTGCGCACCGAAACTGCTGCCATAAGTGCTGCAGCTATAACGCAATTATTCTTACACCATAAAAAGGAGAGCTAACGTGGTACGTGACGATTGTGTTTTTTGTCAGGTAATGGCCGGGAAATTACCCAGTGATATTGAATTTGAAAACGAGAACCTGGCGGTCTTCCGTGATATTAATCCTCAGGCGCCGGTTCATTTGCTAATCGTTCCTAAAAAACATATTGCCCGTCTATCCGATACCTCCGATGATGACTCGCAATTACTTTGTGAAATGCTGCATACGGCAAAAGATATGGCCGATAAACTGGGACTGAAAGAAAAGGGGTTTCGGTTGGTTTTGAATGATGGCAAAGATAGCGGTCAAAGTATATTTCACATCCATCTGCACTTATTGAGCGGCAGGCGGTTAATGTGGCCTCCGGGTTAAACAAACAGTAAATATCCCTTCATATATTTTCAAAAGTGAAAGAGCTGTACAAGGCTGAAACATGAATCGATTGGAGGCCTGCAGGATATCTTTTCAACGTTGATATTTAAGCATTATAATCTGCAGGTCTTCCATTAGTCAGAATATCCGCGTTGTAAACATTTATGGCCTGATTGTATACCCACGCTGCGGTTTAGTGGAATGCAATGACACGGCCACCTTTTGCCGCTTGTAGTGCGGAAAGTATTGTCTGCAAATCCATTAGGCCCTCGTAAAATGAACTTTTTACAGGTTGATCATGGCGAATGGCATTATAAAAATCAAAGTACTGAGCCGCATATCCGCCATCATCATGGTCATCTGTAAAAGTCTGTTTACCTCCCTTATTATCTGAAATCGTTATGCGATTATGATGAATCTCAAGCGACCCTGCACTGCCCGATATCAGCAACCGATTTTCATTACATCCCGTGCTGCTGTAATTCAGATTGAGCTGGCCATGGATATTCTGATGTGTTTTAAACAGAAACTGTAACTGATCGATAGCACCGATTTTGGGATTAACCGATTGGCTTTGGGCAAATCCCTGCGTAATGTCACCAAAAAGATCGCGTATTACGGCGATATTATGCACCCCGGCATCTGTGACAAATCCACCCTCATATTTGTGATTAATACGCCATGACGTGTTGGCATACGGATTATCCGCCGTAATTTTATTAAATACATTCCATTGCATGCTGTATACTCTTCCCAGCCTTTTTTCCTCTAATAATTGCCGGACGGTCTGATAAACGGGACGGTAGCGGAAATTTTCGGCTACCATACATATTTTATCAGAGGCATTGGTCAGATCCAACAACGATTTTCCCTGTCCCGTATCAACAGCTAACGGCTTCTCCAGCATAACATGTTTACCCGCTTTTAGGGCAGCTTTTGTGACCTGATAATTTAACTCTACCGGCAACATGATGGATACGGCCTCAACCTTAGGGTCTTCAATGAGTTGTTCGTACTGCAACACATAAGGCACATCGCCGACTCTTTGCGCAAATGTTTTGGCTTTCGGTTCCGTGTGATTACAGACCATGGTTACCTCAAATTGCTCCTTTAATTTCTGCAAAGCGGGCCAGTGTAATTTATTGGCAGCTATCCCGCAGCCAATAATTCCCAGACGAATCGGTGCCATACGTTTTCCTTTTTATTTTTTTGATGAGGCTTGCTCCACTTGGGCTAAGCCTTTACCGAGGTGTAAGATATAGTCTCTGCCATGGAAGTAATTCTCAATGTTATTCAACCAGCGATCAGGAAGCCAGTCAAAACCGTAAAGGGCACCCATATGCGCGCCGCACATGGCCCCTATTGTATCCGTGTCACCTCCCAGCATAACACTTTTGATCACTGCATTTTCCGGATCCTCAAAATATTTTAAAGTGGCAAATATTGAGCAGGATACGGCTTCAGAAGCATTTATACCGTTTCCCAGGTTTAAAATCGCGGCATCATCCGGATCGCGGCGGATAATTAATTTTTCGATTATATCAATTTTTTGTACAATTATTTTGTCAGCAGCTTCTTTTCTTAAAGTGGCACAAATTTCAACCGGATCAACATCACCGGCACCTTTTAGGTTAGCGAGTATGCCGATCATACGTGCTTGTATCACCGCACCATCAATACCAATTGGATGTACATGTGTGCATAAAAGGGCATCGGTTACTGCCCGACGCATTTCAGTTCTCTTACTGTTGCGATGAATATATCCAACCGGGGCAATACGCATCGCTCCTCCGTTTCCGAATGAACCATCACTAAAAACCAACCGCCCTGTTTTTGTATAATCTTCTCCCTGCCGCAAAGCGTGCAAGACTTTATGCGTACCGGCTCCGTATCCCCGCCAGGGCGAGTAAAATCGGGCATATTTTAATGCGCAGTCACGCGCATCAACCCCATTTTGATCAACAATAGATTCCGCAAGAGCTAAAGTCATTTCCGTGTCATCCGTATAATTTCCATAACCCCGGCCAGAGGGTAAAAAGTCATTTAGTTCTCCGAATTGTCCAATCAGTTGATCGCGACTATATCCTTCCACAGGCGCTCCCAATATATCACCGACAGCTGTTCCCAATAGAATACCAATCGCTTTACGTTCTGATTTTTTTATGTTTTCCATACTACTCATATTACACCTTCTGCAAATTCTGAACTAAGGTTTATTGCGAAATTAGCATATCAAACTATTCCAATGCGAACATTTTTGCATTGAGCCTGGCAAAAAATTCTTTCTCATGAATGGACTGGTTTTATAGCCCTCGAGAGAACAAAATAAAACGGGGGATGCATTACAGGCAAGTGAATTTCGGGTGGATGAAAAGACCCATGCTATTCTCTATAGTGACACCCCATACTTTGCTTATTGGACCACGCTGAAGAGGTGACAATTATAGCCGTTCGGACGGCATTACGTAATCCAATCAACTCATCGGTCAGGCGGGCCACCCGGTAAAAGCGTTCGATCTCATTTTCCAGATTTCGCAATTCCCGCAATGCACGTTGCAACCTATGCTTTGTGCGTACCAATCCCACGTAGTTCCACATTATATGCTTGATGAAACTCATATCCTGTTTGATGAGAACCGGGTCAGGAAGTTCATGCCCTTCATCTTGCCATAGCGGATATTTTGATGGATCCGCCTTCCGGATATCGGTTATACTCCGTTTAATTTCTTCTGCAGTGCGAAATGCCCACACCACGCCTTCCATCAGAGAGGTGCTGGCCAGACGATTGGCGCCGTGTACGCCGGTACAGGCCACTTCACCGGTAGCATAAAAGTGATTCAGTGTTGTTCTGCCCCATTCATCCACCCAGATGCCTCCGCATGCATAATGGGCCGCCGGCACAACCGGTAAAAGATCACGGGTCATATCCACCCCAACTTTAAGCGCTTGTTCGTAAATGTTGGGAAAATTTGTTTTTATTTTCTGAGCAGTTATATAAGAATGAGCATCCAGGTAGACATGACTAACAC
>WJIP01000371.1 GCA_014730185.1 Caldithrix sp.
CCATAGAGTAAACCAATTGTACTTGAAAGCAGAACCACCGATACAGCAATCAAGAGCGAGGTACGACTGCCGTGAATCACTCTGCTGAAAATATCTCTGCCAAATTTATCCGTTCCAAAAAAATGATCCTTTCCGGGTGGTATAAACCGATCCGTCAGGAGGTTGCCCTGTTCGACCGGATCATAAGCGGTGAACCAGTCGGGGAAAAGCGCCAGCAAAAAGAGGATGATAATAACCAGCAGCCCTAACAAACCGGATTTTCGGGAGATGAATTCGGACCATACCTGAGCGTAAACTGAGGTTCCAAAGGAGCGTTTTCTACTGAAGAATAGCATGCTATAATGTTTCCTTTGTTCGGATCCGCGGATCAGCCAGAGCATAGAGTATGTCGGATAGCAGATTACCTATGACCACGGCTAAGGCGGCGATAATCGTACTGGCTAATATCAATGGAAAATCATGGGCAAAGATGGCGGTTACGGTGATACGTCCCATACCGGGCCAGGCAAAAATATATTCCGTGATAACCGCACCACCCAGAATAAAAGGCAAATACAATCCGATCAAAGTAATTAATGGTAATAATGCGTTTTTAAGTGCGTATTTAAACAGAATTTTTTGGCCCGAAAAGCCGTATGTTTTAGCTGCCAGAAAATACGGCTGGGCAAATACATCCCTGAGCTGATCCTGTATAAAACGGGTCGTGTATGTAATAAAAGGAATAGACAAAACCGTAACCGGCAAAATAAGATGTTTGACCTGATCCCAGAGAATGGGTATAAAGCCATTAATATCCCGCATGGATTGCATTTGGCTGGATGGCAGCCACCCCAGATGCAGAGAAAAGATGAGAATGAGTATCAATGCCAACCAAAAACCGGGCATAGAATAGAGAAACAACAGGAAGCCATTTACCGTTTGTTCAATTTTGCTACCTTGTTTTGTAGCCAGGTAAATTCCAATTACGATGCCCATCAGGAACTGAACACAAAAAACCACCAATGTTAATCGTAAGGTGTTTGGCAAGGTATTGGCGATAATATCGATCACCGGTTGTTTATGAATAAAGGATGTACCGAAGTTACCGGCCGAAAGACCCCTCAGCCACTTGATGTATTGCTGCCAGATGGGTAAATCAAAACCTAACTGTTTTCGGATATTTTCAACGACGGCGGGCTTGATTTCGGGGCGGATATACATTGAAGCCGGGTCGCCGGGTGCCAACTGCAGAATGATAAAACAAATGGTTGCTACTGCCCAAACAATGAGCAATGCGGTGAGGATACGCCGGATAATATAAGCAATCATTTGGTTTCTCCGGCAGTAATCATTTAAATCGATTGGATTTAGGCAGCCAAGTGTAACCAGTGATAGGGTTGCAGGTGTCCGTGCATAGTTCCTTCAAATCGGACCGATCTGCCGGGTTTTTCTTTAAATGAAGCTTAATGTGCTCCTCTTTTCGTGGAACAGAAATAAACCTTGATGGTTTTCCTGAAATATCATTTTTGCCAAATTTAGGAAAAGGATTGGCGACCGAAAGAAGGGTTTTCGTATGAACATGCCTGGGATGATTAACGATCTGTTCGACGCTGCTGTGCTCTACGATTGAACCTTTGTGCATCACCGCAATTCGATCGGCTATGCGGGCAACAAGCTTCAAATCGTGAGAGATTATTAACAGGCTTAATCCAAAATTGTCTTTTAGTTCCATCAGCAACCCGATAATTTTTTGCTTCAAATCCGCATCAAGGCTGGACGCAGGTTCATCAGCAATGATAAATTCCGGATCGACCGCCAGTGCTCTGGATATAGCGACCCGCTGTTTTTGGCCACCACTTAATTGATCGGGATAGCGAAACATTACATCGGTGGAGAGTCCAACCTGATTGAGAAGACGGGCGATTCTATCATTGATTTCGGATTTAGGATAGTTCATTATAACGCTCAATGGTTCGGCCAGGATCGTAGCAACCGTATGCACCGGATTTAAAACCATTGCCGGATTCTGAAAAATCACCTGCACGTTTCGTCGAAAGGATTTCAGATTCTTATAAGGTAAATAAGTGATATCGCGGCCCTTGTAAATAATCCTGCCGGCATCAATCTTTTTCAATCGGGCAAGACATAATCCAAGAGTGGTTTTACCACTGCCCGATTCACCGATGATTCCCAACGTTTGATTCTCATAAATATTCAACGAAATATTTTGCAGAATAGGTTGAGACTTATTTGAACCCAGAAATCGAGTCCTGTTACTACCGGTATATTTTTGCAAGTCATAGATTTTAAAGTATTCGTTCCGCATAATGATTGCTATTAAGAGTTTAAACAATTAAGGATTAACAGGTTCTATAACATTCGAATTCCTGGCAATTACACCATTGGATTTCTGATCAATTGTTCCGTCTTTAAGAGCAACACATCGATCGGCAAACGTGTTAACCAGATAGCGGTCGTGACTAATAAGTAATATGGAAAATTCCAATTCACTTTGTAACTTCTGTATCAAAGTTAAAATTTGATGCTGGGTATGGGCATCCAGTGCGGTTGTTGGTTCATCGGCGATTAACAGTTGCGGTTGACAGCTTAATGCCATAGCCAGTAATACTCTCTGGGCCATCCCGCCGCTCAATTGATGCGGGTAATAGTGATACACAGACCCGGGGTGATTAATGCCTACATTTTCCAACCAGTCCTTAGCGGCAGATTCAGCTTGTTTTGAAGAAAAGCTATAATGTACACGGATTATAGCAGCAAGCACGTGACCTATTTTAAATACCGGATTAAGATAGCTCAGCGGCTCCTGAAAGATCATAGAGATGTGTTTATCCCTCAAATTTTTAAATGAGATTTTTTTTTGTGCACCAACGGTTTGTCCGTCAAAATAAATGGTTCCGCTCTGCATCAATAGGTTGTTGGGTAAAAGTCCGAGTATGGACCAAGCACACATTGACTTTCCGGCTCCCGATGGTCCCACTAATGCTACCTTTTCACGCCGGTCAATCCTAAAAGAAACATCTCGCAGAATCGCTGTTACCTTCCGGCTACGAGTTTGGCGCACAACGGTAAGTTGATCTACTCGGAGTAATGGGCTTGCATCAGTATCTGCCATTTAAAATTTACCTGTCCCAATGATTGTACGGTATAAAGTTTTACTAATGAGGCCAGGGATATTCGGGCTCTTGATCATGACATCACTCCTGAATAGGTCGTTTATGCCAATATTCCAGATTATAGACTGAACTTAATGCAATAGGAGTGACATCTCTGAATTTTTTGTTGATTGCCACGATATTATCGGCCCAAAACAAGAACGTGAATGGTTGATCCCCATATATCTCTTTTTGAAACCGATCCCAAATTTTTTTGGCCTTCTGTCGATCCATCTCTTTGCGTCCCTCTTCGATTAAGCGATCGATTTTGGGGTTACTATAGCTGATAGCATTAAAAAGATGCGTGGATTTGCTATGAAAAACCGGTGTAGGATCAACATAAAAGGATGTGCTTAACGCACCTACACAGGCATCGAAATTTTTTGATTGTAAGTGCTTAAGAAAATTAGTCCATTCCAGCACTTTAATATGAACCTTAATGCCAATCTTTGAAAGATGGCTTTGGACCACTGTGGCTACATCCGATTTTAGTTGGTTACCGGTTGGTGTAATGAGTGTAAATTCAAAAGGTTGATTGTTCTTTTCAAGCAATCCGTCATCATTCTGATCAATCCATTTATTATTGTTTAAAATCCGACGTGCTTTGCGAGGATCATAAGCAATAGTTTCCACATCTTCCGTGTAGGCCCATTCGACAATAGGAGGAAGGGGGCCGTAACATTTTTTTCCATAGCCATGCAAAAGCCCCTCAATGATTTGTTCCCGATTTATGGCCATAGTCAAGGCCCGCCGAACCTGCACGTTCTTAAACAATGCATTTTTTTGGTTATAACCGATGTAATAGTAAACTCTTCCTGAAACTTGCCGGATATTAATCTCAGGATTATTGGCTTGCAGATTGTCAACTTCCGCCAGAGGGACTCCGGTCATCATATCAATTTCACCGGCTTTAAGTTGCATAAGCAGATTGGTTTGATCCGGGATGATTTTAAATATTACACGATCCAGATAGGGTTTTTTGCCGAAATAAGATTCATTCGGTACCAATTCAATATATTGTTGCTCAACCCACTCTTTTAGTTTAAACGGGCCGGATGAAATAGGCTTCTTTCCAAAGGGATGGCTTCGCAAATTCTTGGGATCAATGTCTTTAAGAATGTGTCTGGGAAGAATTTCTCGGGCCGTATCAAAAATCTGCGTTGGATAGGCTTTACTGAATGTAAAGGTAACCGTATACGAATCGACTACGCTTACTTCTTGGATGAATTCGGTGATACCTTGCAGCGGGCTGCCAACCTTTTCATCCATCAGTAAATCATAAGTAAATTTAACATCATGGGCCGTTATGGGAAAGCCATCGGACCAAACGGCGTCCCTTCTCAAATGATAGGTTAAAGTGGAATAATCCGTTGAACGTTCCCACGAGCGGGCAATTTCAGGTTTAAAATCAGAGTGTTCATCTAAATCGGCGAGACCTAAAAGCATAAGATGGGTAATTTCCTGTGCACTTACCGATTCTCCGTAAAACGGGTTAAAAGAGTCCACATCACCGCTAATACCGATTATAAGTGTGCCTCCGGCTACCGGATTATTAGAGAGGTCTTTTTTAGATTTTGGCTCGCCATTGTTCGAGCAGTTTAACAATAGTAAGATGGACAGTGTTATAACACCATATAAGAACGGCGTTTTAAACATGAGAACCTCCTGATACAACCTCATTATGGACTAAGATCTTCAGTCTCCAGTTTAAGAATGGTCGTCCCCAGGCGAATTAAATTTCCATCGAATATCTTAAATCGGGAGGATATTTTTTTACCGTTTACATATACCCCGTTACTGCTGTTCAAATCTTCCAGCTGAATGCTGTTGTTGTCCAGATAAATTGCAGCATGAATCTTGGAAACTTGCTTGTCGTCGACGACAATATCATTCTCGATGCCTCGGCCAATTGTACTCTTTGGTTTTTCCAGCTTAAAAACGATGCTGTTCTCATCTTTAGTGAGAATTTTCAGGCGCGGTCCGCCGGTTTTTTCCTCTTTCAACTTTGCGCCACATTGCGTGCAAAAATTACAATCCGGGCGATTTTCATGACCACAGTATGCGCATTCAATGACAGACATTGGTTTACTCTATATCCTTATGATTAAATAAATGATCTTATTTTTCTTTAATCTGCTTCAGCAGGTTGAGTGCTTGTTGGTCCCGTGGATTGTCGGCCAGCACTTTATCCAGCTCTTCTTTGGCCTTTTCATTTTTGCCCATTTTAAAATAAACGGAAGCCAGATTGAACCGTACATCTTCCATGGTAAGTTCCTGTTGGGTGGCCATGGCCTGTTGCTTTACGGATGGCAATACCGTTCCGCAACCACCACAATATTTATCTTCGGAATAGATAATAAAGCCGCACTCCATACACACACTCATAATAAAATCCTTTTTTGTAAATAATCAGGGCCAGAATTCGTAACCGGCCCCGTGCTCTAGGTAATGCTGATGTATGTTTACCTGGCTCACTTTTCGATTTAACAGAAAATAAGTCAAGTCGCAATTATTGGGTTTAGCTGCATCGTTACACTCGGCAGCGCTTAGGCTGTGACCTTCTCCTCATTTGAGCTGAGTAATGGGATAATAAACTTGAAGTCTGTTCCCTTATCCAGCTTTGATTTGACCATCAGGTTAGCGTTATGCCTGATGGTAATATCCGTAGCGATGGATAAACCGAGGCCAGTGCCCTTGCCTCTATTTTTTGTCGTAAAAAAGGCATCGAAAATATTGGTTATTAAATCGACAGGAATGCCGTTCCCATTATCATGAAAATCCAAAACAGCAAAATGATCGTGGGTTCCTAATATGCGCTCCCATTCTTTATTATTTTGGCATGGTGCATAATCCTTAGTGTTATATTGTTTAACCATCTTTTGCGTTTCTTTGTTGGATCGCACGGTAAACAAATCGCCATTATTCTCCATAGCATCAAAGGCATTTTTGGCCAAATTAAGAAAAATTTGAGTTACCTGATAAGGATCACCGTTTACGATTAATTCATCGTCGCATAAGTTTTTATCGATGCTAACGTTTTTAGGTTTGATAATCTCTATAGTAGCCAGAAAATCTCTCAAATTGGAATTCAGGCTGAAGGGTTTAAAATCTTCTTTTTCTTTATAAGCCATTGCCCGAAATCGGTTAAGGTAATTTTTCATGCGCTCGACCTGAGCAGGGATACGGTTTAATTTTTCCTTTGTTGCCTCAGGAAGATCAGGGTTAAGCAATACAACATCGATGACAGCAGAAATTACGGTCAGCGGATTTTTTAATTCATGGATGATTTCCGTTATAAACTGTCCGATTGAAGACAGTTTTTCCATGTGGATTAACATGTTTTCCTTATTGGAGAGCTGTACATATAATTTTTCCAGGACTTTATATTTTTCACCCAGTTCACGATAAGCGATTTCCTTTTCCTGCTCAGAATTCTCCAGGATAATCATCATATCCTTATAAGCCTTTTCCAGCTCACCAAGTAATTTTTCGTTCTCTTCCTTCAAGGTCAGCGTTTCAACTTGTAACTTTTTTGTATCCATCGACAATGGTTGTAATATCCTTCTTAA
>WJIP01000372.1 GCA_014730185.1 Caldithrix sp.
CAATATCAGGATCTGGTGTATATGTATCATCCAAAGTTAAACAAGTAAAAAAGGAAAATGTTGAAAAATGAACGGTAGGAATTTAATTTTCAGCCACTGCATAATTATGACCTACCGGAAAATTTTCCTAAACGTAAATAAACAGTAGGAACGTCATCCATGAGGGATATAATGAATCGATTTACAATACTATTAATTCTATTGTTTGTGCAGGGGCTTCTGGCGCAGCCAATAACCGTTGAGTCGGTGAAACCGTTGTGGAGTGATAACCAAAAGGCGTTTTACCATCCCCGTTTTGGAGTTGGAGATAGTACCGTTTTTGTTACCGGTTCCGGTTTTGAAGGATTACATGTCATAAATATTAACAACGGGCAGTTAACCACCATTACGGAAGCACGAGGCGCCGGCTATGCCTTCGCTCAATCGCCGGACGGACAATATGTCACCTATCGGACGCAGGAATTTGTGAAGCGTCGTCCGGTGTACGAGCTTAAACGCGTCGATCTCAAGAATGGCAAGATAAGTATACTGGAGGCCGATAAACGATCTCTAAAAATGATTTCTACCGGAATAGTTGCCCGACTGACCTATCTGGATAATGCAACCGTCAGACAGAGTGCGATATCCGGAGAAAATCAGATTTTATCCCAGGATGATATTCCCTTTGTTACCATTCAGCGACGAGAAATTTTGCTTTGGGACAACGGAGAGCAAAAAATGTTAGCGCCTCTTGGAAAACAAAAATATATCTGGCCGTCAATATCTCCGGATGGTCAAAAATTACTGTTTACGGCAGCGGGTGTCGGCACATTTATTTCAGACCTCCATGGCAACATTGAAAATGAACTGGGCTATGCCAATGCCCCTCAATGGTCAGCGGATGGTAACTGGATTGTTTTTATGATGGATCGGGATGACGGCCACCGCATAACGGCTTCCGATATTTATGCCATTAGCGCTGACGGATCACGGAAAATACAATTAACGGCCAGCCAGAATACCATAGAGATGTATCCCGACTGGGGCCATCAAAGCAATAAAATCGTATATAATACCCAGGACGGCAGAATTTTTTTAATGGAGTTAACCACCGAATAAACCAAGGTAAATCAATGAAATATAGTATCCACCTGATTTTGTTTTTGACGATCCCTTTATTTGCTCAGGATTTTACAGGAATTAAAATATACATTAACCCCGGTCATGGCGGATATGACAGTGACGACCGTTATATTCCGCAAACAGGGTTTTGGGAATCGGAAGGTAATTTAACCAAAGGTCTATACCTGAGGGATTTGCTGGAGTCTTTGGGTGCCGAGGTGTACATGAGCCGCACTAAAAATCGTACTCAGGATGATCTGCCTTTGTCGCAGATTTCCGCGGATGCCAATGCCAATGATGTGCATTATTTCCACTCTATCCATTCCAATGCATTTGATGGCAGCGTCAATTATCCTTTGATGCTTTTCAGGGGATATGATGATGCGCCCGTATTTCCGGCAGCGAAAGAAATGGGTAGCATCATGTGGAATGAAATGAATGAGGCCGACGGGCAATGGACCTATTGGGCTTATGGGTATGAAAACAATCGCGGAGACTGGGATTTTTATCCCTGGGGTACTTCCGGCCTGGGCGTGTTGCGAGATCTGAATATGCCTGGCACTTTGTCTGAAGGTTCGTTTCATGATTATATTCCCAATTCGTGGCGATTGCAGAGTATTGATTACCGCAAACATGAATCTATTGTCATGTTGCGATCCTTTATTTCATTTTATGATCTGGAAGCTTTGGACTGGGGAGTGGTGGCCGGAATTCTGCGCACAAAAAACGAATCGGTTAACTATAGTTACGATTATATTTCAGGCTTGCCCCATGACAACAAAAAGACCATTAATGGCGGTTCGGTAATATTACAATCATCGGATGAAATGTACACCGTGGATGCCAATAACAATGGATTTTTCATGTTTGATTCTCTGCAGCCGGGAACCTATACGGTTATTTTTGATGATTATGACTATATAAAGGATTCGGTTACGGTCAGCGTGCAAGCCAATAAAACCAGCTTTGCCAATGGTTTCCTGGAATACGATACACAAGTACCGCCATCGGTCATTAAGTACAGCCCGGATAAGGACAGCATCGATATCCGCACATCATTTTCTCTGACATTTGACCGATCGATGGATCAAACATCCACGGAAGAAGCTTTTCAAATTGCACCACAGGCGGAAGGCAGTTTTGTATGGCTAAACAATAACAGGATTTTAAAATTCTATCCCTCAAAACATTTGATCGCGGATACGGTTTATCACATCAGTATGTCCCAACAGGCTAAAAGCACTTACGATATTCCCCTCAAAAATGCTTTTGCATTTGAAATTAAAACGCGCAAACGTAATCATATCAATGTCGTTCGTTCTTTTCCGCAACAAGGGCTTACTGATGTCAGCACACAACTACAATTCTATCTGGAATTTAACGGTATTCTGGATGATAATACCATCCTGGGCAATTTCACGGTGCAGGACAAGGATGGCAATTTTATTGCCTACCGGGCTTTGCAATTCAATGAATACGAAGAAGTGCAAAGAAGTGCATTGATTTTCGAACCAAGGGTGGAGCTGGAAAGGAACCGGCAATATATCATCACGCTTTTCCCGGAGATCAAAGATATCAACAACCTTCCATTACTGGACACCACCCGCATTGCCTTCCAGACCCAAAAGTCCCGTTACGACGGCGGCAATGTTGCTTATGATTTTGAATCCGGTGAAGACTGGATAGATCCTGATAGCGGAGCTTTTACAAAAAATATCGATACTGAAAATACCACTTTTAATTTGTCGGCCACTAAAAAAATATCCGGTAATTACGCCGGTAAGCTGGAGTATGCCTTTTCCGGCGATTCCGCCGGTGTCTGTCACTTATCTAAAACGGATCTCATTATGCTTTCCGCCGATACAACGTCTACCTTTGGACTATGGCTGTTTGGTGATTATAGTGAAAATGAATTACAGCTACTGTTTACCCATCAAGGGGGCGATAGCAATACTATCGATCTGGGCACCATAGACTGGGCGGGTTGGAAATTGATATCTTTACCGGTCAGTACGATCAGTAATCAACCCACATTTTATTTTAGTGGGATGCTCATTAAGCAAAATCCGCAGAGCAGGACCGAGGGGAGCGTTTATCTGGATGATATGCAGACGGATATCGTAACCGGTATAGAGCAGCGGTTATTCGCGCAGTCCAAGTC
>WJIP01000373.1 GCA_014730185.1 Caldithrix sp.
GGGTAATGCTGCCCTACAGTCGTCTCCATGAATCAGAAGCTGATCGTCTCGGTCTTATATTTATGGCTATGGCCGGATACAATCCGGAACAGGCCGTGGCCTTCTGGCAGCGTATGGCAGACATGAAAGGCGGGCAGGCACCTCCGGAATTTTTAAGTACGCATCCATCCGACCAGACACGCATAAAAAAACTTGAAAAAGCCATGCCGGAAGCAAAACGTTACTATAACGAATAGCACAACCAAGACGCAATAAGCGCATAACAAAGTACCGTTATCCAAGACTCAATAGCGGGCAGTTAAAATCATACAATAGCTGCCCGTTATGTATTGGTAAAACGATTCGGTAACATTCAATTCATAAATGAACAAATTGCACATCAACCAACCAGTACGTTTGGAGAAGCATCATTAAACCGGCACCTATTTGTATTTCCGATTTTCATAAATCCCGGCTAATAAAGGCTCCCATGAATCTGTGGCTTAAGGAGAAGGTCTGCATTGAGCCCTGCCAATAAAGCACAACTGACCGAAGGTTCCGTAGGTCCCTTACTGATAAAAATGGCTCTGCCTATGCTCATTGGTATTCTCAGCGCCGTGGGCTTTAATCTGGTGGATACCTATTTCGTGGGTCAGCTGGGCGCCAATGAACTGGCGGCCATGGGTTTTTCATTTCCGGTAGCCATGATTGCCGGGGGCATTTCCATGGGTCTGGGCAACGGAGCCTCCGCTTTGATTTCCAGGGCTATCGGCGCCGGCGACATGCATCGCGTGCAGCGGTTAACCTCTGACAGCATCGTATTGGCATCGGTGATTGTAGGTTGTTTTATTCTGATCGGACTGTTAACCATCGATCCCTTATTTACGGCCATGGGCGCCAAACCCGATGTATTAATACATATCAGGCGTTATATGCATATTTGGTATCCGGGTATGTTCTTTCTGGTCATTCCCATGGTCGGTAATAATGCCATCCGGGCTACCGGCGATACCAAAACACCGGGCCTGGTTATGCTGATTTCCATCGGTCTCAATGTAGTGCTGGATCCTTTATTTATTTTCGGTATCGGTCCGTTCCCCCGCTGGGAGATCGCCGGGGCGGCTTTCGCCTCTCTGATGGCCCGTTCCCTGGCCTTTGTCATAGCTATCTGGATTCTGATTAAACGGGAGAATATGATCACTTTTACGCATCCCAATCTGTCGGAAGTTCTGCAATCCTGGAAACAAATACTTTACATCGGTATCCCCCATGCCGCAACCAATATTATACGACCTGTGGGCGCAGGGGCCGTTACCAAGATCGTGGCCGCTTACGGGGTACACGCCGTGGCTGCATTTGGTGTGGCCATGCGCATTGATGCCTTGGCTTTGGTGGTTATAATGGCCCTTTCCAGTGTCTTCGGACCGTTTATCGGACAAAACCTGGGAGCCAGGAAATTCGACCGGATTATGCAGGGTTTAAAATTCACTCATCGTTTCGCCATGGTCTGGGGTATTTTTGCTCTGGTGGTCCTGATTGCCGCCTCCACCCCGATCGCATCCATTTTCAGTGGTGACAGGAATGTTATCGAAACCATCGTCCTGTACTTGTACATAGTGCCCATTGGTTATGGTTTTTTCGGTATTTACGCCCTATCCAATGCCGCCTTTAATGTACTAAACAAACCCCTGAACGCTTTATCCCTCACTGTAATACAGATGATCGTGTTGTATATTCCGCTGGCCTATGCCGGTTCCCTGTGGATTGGTTTGCCGGGCATATTCGCCGCTCTGGCTCTGGCCAATGCTGCCACCGGTACCCTGGCCTATTTCTGGATAAGGAAAACGGCCCGCCAACAATTCGCGATGCTTGCCGCTCAGGGCAATTCAAGCTAAATAATCGATATGACGATAGCGACATCACTCATGGGCTCTGCCCCGGAAGGTTCCGGCGCTGATATGTGCCACCCATGATTTTTTGCCGACCATTGTCGGTTTTGGTGAACAGTGTCCACTGGTAGCGGCCATCCTCTGAAAATGTCCAGGTTTCCAGATAATGACTGGCCTGACCGCCGGCTGAATAGGAAATTAAATCATTTTTCATCGTATCGGACTTAAAAACGGTAGTATAATCGAAAAACTGTACCGGCATATCGATGGCAGTAAAATATCCTTTAATTTGTCCCTGACCGGGATGGTAGAACCAGTATCCCTCCGACACTTTCCGGGCTTGGCCCTGTTCGACGACATAACTTTCAGATAAAACCGATAGCTTGCCCACTCCCCATGAGAAGGTCTGATAGCTGTCCTGCATATACCATTGCCCTCCGATAAGTCTCTCGAACGGCGCCAAAGGATTGGATTGGTCCGTTTTTTGGTTGTTTGCGGACTGACTGACCGCATTATTGAAGAACACCGTTAAAACCATCACAAAAAACAAAAAACTTTTACCTGCAATACGTAACATGTTACCCTCCCCCTTTTTAGTGAATTTTTAGCTCGAATGATGCCCCACATTGAACTTCAGTAAAGATATAATTGATGATATCGGTTGAAAAATCATCAAATAATAAATTTTTTGGCAGATCGATATTACAAATGGAAAAAACCGGTTTGAATTTCTATTACCTTATTTTTTTAAACAATAAGCAAAAATACACACAATATAATTCGGTTCATCAAATTTCTAAAAAATCAATACGGTGGCGGTTGTTAAATTCATCAATGGATTGGGCAATGTGCGCGCATACGTCTTCTTTAATGGATCGTTCAGCCATATGGATGGCGTTGCGAATGGCTTTGGCATTGGACCGCCCGTGGGCTTTAATGATCAATTTTTCAAAACCCAGGATCGGTGCACCGCCGTATTCGCTGTAGTCCGTGCGGTTTCGGATATCCCTAACCCCGGAATAAAGCAAAGCCATACCTAATTTCCAGGAAATTTTTTTCTTGACAGCATATTGACCGGTCTGTTTGAGCAAACCACTCATTCCTTCCATCATTTTAAGGACTACATTGCCAATAAATCCTTCGGTGATGATGACATGGGCATCACCGTAGGGTATATCTTTACCCTCAATATTGCCCAAAAAATTCAATCCTTCGGCTTCTTTAAGTTCCCGGTAGGTTTTTACCATCACTTCTCCGCCTTTGGTTTCTTCCTCACCGATATTCAGCAAAGCGATGCGGGGATTGGGTACGTCCAGAAGTTTGGAAGCATAAAAGCTACCCATGTAGGCAAAATGCACCAGTTGCTTGGGCGTGCAATGGATAGTTGCACCCACGTCCAGAATCAGTGAAAATCCCTTACTATGGGTACTGAAGGTCGCTGTCGGATATATGGCGGCTAAAGCCGAGCGCTCGATGCCCCGGATAATATTCAAATTTTTGGCTGCGGAAATGATCGTGGCCCCTGTACTCCCGGCGCTGACCAGAGCGTCGGCCGCTCCTTCATGAACCAAACGGGTGGCTATATTGATGCTTGCTTCCGGTTTTTCTTTCAGAGCCACCTTGGGTGACTCATGCATATCAATCCATTGATCCGTATGTATAATACTAACCTGTTTCTGACATTTTTCCTGCTTCAGCAAAGATTCAATTTTTTGCTTATCACCCACTATAAGAATTTCGATATCAGCGTCGGATCGAATCGCTTGCACCGTTCCTTTAATAATTTCATGCGGAGCATGATCGCCTCCCATGGCATCTACCGCAATTGTATAACTCATGACCTACCTCTTACATTATCCATAATTAATCGTGCCTGCTAATTAAACAAATAATATTGATATTGTCAATTTACACGGTTGGTTGTCCGTTGTTTCATTTCAGAGTCATTGCAAAAAGACGGATTTAATTTCAATAAATGAAAGTGCTTTTCTATAAACTTCATTTAAACAATCAAAAAGCTCTCTGATCCATCTCACTTCAGGCTGAAAATTTCTTTTTTAGCTGCTCTGTGGTAAGCGTATTAATAACCCGTTCTTTGGGGAACCATCCTTTCCGGGCTATGGCCACACCATAGCGAAAATCATCCAGCCCCTCCACACTATGGGCATCCGGGTTTACGGCTGTATGTAGATCCATCTCATTAACATATTTACCCCATCGCCAGTCCAGATCCAGACGGTGGGGATTGCCGTTAATTTCGATTATTTTGTTGTATTTAGCCGCTGTTTCAATCACCATATGCATATCCACAGCATAAGCTTCGCGGCCGAGTAACAGCCTACCTGTGGGATGTCCCAGCATAGTAACCAATGGATTTTTTAACGCCGCACAGATACGTTTAGTCATTTGGTCTTCATCCAGATTAAATGATGAATGAACGGATACAATAACAAAATCAAAGGATTGCAGTACTTTGTCCTCATAATCTAATGTGCCATCAGCAAGGATATCGCATTCGATACCCTTAAACACCGTAAAACCTTTCAACTGTTCATTTACCCGGTCGATGTCCTCTTGTTGCTCCTTTATGCGTTCTTCCGATAAGCCGTTGGCATAAAAGGCGGATTTACTGTGGTCACAGATACCGAGATATTGAAGTCCGCGGTCCTGACAGGCCCGGGCCAGTTCTTTGACGGTTGAAGTTCCATCGCTGTAACTGGAGTGCACATGGAATATACCCTTAATATCCGATTCCTGCACCAGCTCCGGTAATGCGTTTTTCTGCGCTTTTTCGATTTCGCCCATATTTTCCCTTAATTCCGGTTCAATATAGGCGAGTTTCAATGCAGAGAACACTTCCTGTTCCGTAGCACAGTCAATAGTCTTCTCACTTTTTTCCCGGAATAAACCGTACTCATTCATGGTCAAGCCTTTTGACTTGGCAAACTGGCGCATGGCCGTGTTGTGTTCTTTACTGCCCGTAAAATGGTGTAATGCAAAGGGGAATTGGGCATCTTCAACCAGTCTCAAATCGCAATTGATGCCGGAATCCAGCACCACGCTGGATTTGGTCTGCCCTTTGCCCGTTACCGATTCCACAGATTCACCGGAAACGAAATATTCCATCACTGTATCCCGATTGGTTTCTTTACAGGTTGCCAGAATATCAATATCTTTGACGATTTCCTTTTTTCGGCGCATGCTTCCGGCCAATTCCATACGGATAATCTTATCATGCTTTTGCAGATATTGCATGATTTTATCGGCTTCACGGCCGGCAATATGGTAGTGGAAACGGCCTTGATATTTCTTGCGCAGTTCAATACCCTGCAATATTTTATTCTGCGACTTTTGACCGAATCCTTTAAGATCACGCAATCGATTCTCCAGGCAGGCATATTCTAACTGGCCAATCGTCGTGATGCCCAGTTTGTCATAAACCGCCCGAATTTTTTGGGGACCCATGCCCGGTATATTGAGCATTTCCGGCAGACCCGGCGGTAGAGATTCTTTAAGATCCTGATGATAGGGCGAATAACCTTTTTCCACCAGTTCACCCAGTTTTTCGGAAATGGCCTTTCCAATCCCTTTAACTTCGCTTATTTTCCCATTTTTAATTAATTCCAGCACATCCTGCTGCATGGTTTCTATGGTACGGGCGGCATTGAAATAAGCCCGGATTTTGAAGGGATTTTCGCCCCTGAGCTCCAGTAATGTTCCGATTTCTTCCAAAATTTTTGTAATATCTTTGCGATTTAAGGTCATAATTTAATATCCAAAATTAAAAAATAAAACGGATCTACATATTGTATTGAACCACAATCATTCAATGGACGCCAATGCAGTCGACTGCTTTCGAGTTATAACTTATCAAATGATAAAGCTATTGGCAATTTACGTTTTTAACACATTGCTCGAACAAACCAAATTTTTCTGTGTTAAAGTATGTACATTAAATCTTCTTAACATTCATTTTTATTTGGAAATTGTTGATCGTCATAACTTATGTCCATTAAATTACTCATGCTTTGATCAATAATTTTGCCCGACGGATAATTTTAAGGAAGTTTATGGATAGAATCGTTTTTACAGACCTGGACGGCACTCTTCTGGATATCAATAGCTATGAAGCGTCCGGCGCAGGACAAGCATTAGAGTATCTGGAATCAAAGCATATTCCTGTAATTCCTTGTACGAGTAAAACTCACAGAGAAGTTATCCAATTACGCAATATACTCAACATGAAGCATCCTTTTATCGTGGAAAACGGAAGTGCCATTTTTCTGCCCAAAAAATATTTCCCCGACTTATCATCACCTTCTGAGGAAAAGGATGGTTATGATTATGTATTGTTGGGTAAGACCTATGATTCAATTTTATCCTTTTTAAAAGGTATACAAACTACTTTTAATATGGATATACAAGGTTTCCATGAAATGTCTGTTGAAGAAATTGCCCGGCACACACACTTGACAATTAACGAAGCCAGGCAGGCTAAAAAACGTTTCTTTAGTGAACCGTATATTCTCCACCAAAAGACTGATGATTTAAATGCGGTTGCCGAGTATTGTACTCAAAACGGATTCCGGCTGTTACGTGGCAATCGTTTTTTTCATCTCATTGGAGCGACCGATAAAGGCAAAGCTGTACGGCATTTAACCGATTTATACCTGCAAAAGACCGGCAGAGAAACCCTGCAAACGATTGGAATTGGCGACAGCATGAACGATCTGCAGATGCTGGAGGCCGTGACCGTTCCTGTTCTGGTTCAAAAACCGGATGGTTCTTATCAGCAGGGTATCGATTTATCAAATTTATATTATGCCAAGGGGATAGGACCCGTCGGTTGGAATGAAGCCATTTTATCGTTACTTTAACCCATCAGCAGTAAACCTGTAAAGGAGCATCAATGTCCGATTTTTTTCAAAACGGGGTAATTACTACGCTTCACAACTTGAGTAACACACCGGTGGAAAATCTTGAGGAGCGTATATTACAACAAACCCACCGTCGTCCTGTTGCTCTTATTCTTCCTTCACTGTACAGTGAAATTGAGGGGCCGGCTTTACAGCACATTGTTGAAGAATTGAAAAAAGTACCTTACCTGTCGGAAATTGTCGTCGGTCTCGATCAGGCCAATAAACTTGAATTTGATAAAGCCAAACAGTTTTTTGATACATTACCACAGCCCCATAAAATTATCTGGCATCGCGGTCCAAAAATTCAGGAGTTATTCCGCCTGCTTGAGGAACAAAACTTCTATACAGGCAATGAAGGTAAAGGACGTAATGTATGGATGTGTTTTGGTTATTTGCTGGCTTCGAATCATGCCCGTGTTTTTGCTACACATGACTGCGATATAACCACCTATCAACGTAGTTTGCTGTCCCGTTTGGTATTCCCGCTTATCGAGCCAACCATGAATTTTCGATTCGTAAAGGGATATTATAGCCGGGTTTCCGATCAGCTTAATGGTCGTGTGGCCCGTTTATTTATTACACCTTTAATCCGTTCGCTTAAACGTATCCTGGGTCAATCCGATTATCTGGATTATATTGATACATTCCGTTATCCGTTATCCGGTGAAATGGCTATGTTACGGGATGTGGCGGTACGTTTGCGACTCCCGGCCGATTGGGGACTGGAAATTGGTACGCTAAATGAAATTTACCGCAATTATGCTAAAAACCAAATGTGCCAGGTGGATATTATTGACCGTTATGACCATAAACATCAAAAGTTGTCGGAAAACAATCCCAATACGGGACTGGCCAAAATGTCGATTGATATTGCCAAGTCGTTTTATCGTGTTTTAGCCAGTATGGGAGTGGTTTTTAGCGACCAGTTTTTCCGCACTATTAAAGCCACCTATTTGCGCACGGCCCTTGATTTTATTGAAAAATATGCCGGCGATGCTGCCATTAATAATTTACATTACGATCGGCATGCCGAAGAAAAAGCGGTGGAAGTCTTTTTAAAAAGCATCATCATTGCCGGCGATCAGTTTCTGGCAAATCCCATGCAGCTGCCCATGTTCACCAGCTGGAACCGGATCAACTCCGCTCTGCCGAAATTCAGTGAGCGTTTATTTGATGCCGTTAATGAAGACAATGCTTAACCTAACTCTATTACAGGGCATATTAAAACGATTTCCGTTGCATGTTACCATATAAACAACAAAAGCCAGGTTTAACCTGGCTTTTTATTGCATTCTAGAATTGCTCTATTCAATGCTTAACAATTCAGCGTCAAAAACAAGCATGGCATTCGGTGGAATAACTCCCGGAATACCGCGTTCACCATAAGCCAGTTCGGATGGTATAAATAATCGTCTTTTGCCGCCTTCCTTCATAGTGCTTATGCCTTCATCCCATCCGGCAATCACCTCACCTTTGCCAATTGTAAATGAGAATGGCTGACCTTTGTCAACGGAGCTGTCAAACTTTTTGCCATCCATTGTCCATCCCGTGTAATGCACCACGACCTTTTGGCCGGTTTGTGGTTGATCGCCGCTGCCTTCTTTCAGCTCCACATATTTTAAACCGCTTTCTGTGGTAACGGCGTCTTCAGGAATTGAAAAATCTTTCGTATTCGCTTTTTTCCGGGCTGCTTCGTTTCCGGACTGTTGTTCAGCACTATCCTTTTGTTTGTCTGAGCCGCAGGATAGCATTAGCATCATTATAAAAGGGATCATAAAATATGAAATGAGTTTGCGCATAATTGGTCTCCTTTATTGATTTGATGATTTATTCACTTGTTTGGTATGAGTTCTTTTTTTACCTATTAAACGATTTTCTGTAAGTCCGCCAACAAATTTCAATCCACGATTTGTAATATTATGCTCCCGATCAATCTTAGAAAGAGATTTGTTTATGGCCCAATGTTTTACTTATCAAAAATAATTTGACATTTTAAAGAAAATTTACATATTAAACAAACTTAATGTTTTAGTCTGATAATCTGACCGGCTTTTGTTTACTGGTCAACTTTGAGCTTTAAGCAGTGCTTGTTTATTTCCTTTGACGAATGGCGTAAGTGTTTATGCTTATTTTCCATGCTATATTGCATATTACGGTAACAGTTACTGCTTATTGACATTTTGAAACAGACTACCTTTTTGACACAAAAATGAATCCTTAACAGGAGCTGCTGTATGCTGGACTTTACCAACAAAAATGTTTTAGTTACAGGAGGTAGTAGAGGAATAGGGGCTGCCACTGTTAAACTCTTTAGCCAATTGGGGGCAAATGTAGCTTTTAATTATAATAAGAATTATCGGGCATCCGAACATATTGCCAACAGTTGTGCCAAAAATGCAGGCAATATCTTTTTTGCCGAATGTGATGTCAGCGATTATCAGGAGGTCCAACGATTCATCTCCAAAGTGGTCGATCATTTTAAAAGAATTGATATTTTAGTCAACAATGCCGGCATCTGGGAAACTTGTGCCATTGACGAAATGCCGGTCGATGCCTGGCGCCGCACCATTCAAATTAATTTGGACAGTGTTTACTACTTTACCCATGAAATTGTTAAACACATGAAAGAGCATAATATTCAGGGATCGATCATTAACATTTCTTCCACCGCCGGTCAGCGGGGCGAAGCCATGCATTCTCATTATGCAGCCACCAAAGGTGCAATTATCAGTTTTACCAAATCGCTGGCGACCGAATTGGGATCAGATGGTATTCGTGTTAACAGTGTGGCACCGGGATGGGTGAATACCGATATGTCTGCAGAAGCTATCGCTAAAGATGGCGAGCGTTTTCGAAAAGACATGCCCGTTGGTTTTATTCCTGAAGCTGAGGACATAGCCGCACCAACCGTTTTCCTGGCATCGGACATGGCCCGGGCTATCACAGGCGAAATACTCAATGTTAACGGTGGTAATACCCTCTGCGGTTAAGATATTAAATTTTAACAGGATATTGGAGTATAATCATGGATCGAAACGATGCTCTGCAAATTTTAACCGAATACACGAAAAGTGATAGTTTGCTTAAACATGCATATGCTGTTGAGGCCGCTATGCGTGCTTACGCTGAACACTTTAATGAAGATGAAGAAAAGTGGGCTATTGTAGGCTTGCTTCACGATTTCGATTATGAGATGTATCCCGATGAACACCCCATGAAAGGATCTGAAATTTTAAAAGAGCGGGGAGTATCCGAGGAATTGCGTACCGCCATTTTAGGTCACGCTGATTTTTCAGGCGTTCCGCGGGAATCCTTGATGGCGAAAACCTTATATGCCGTTGACGAATTATGCGGATTTATTACTGCCGTCACACTGGTGAGACCCAACAAAGCTTTGAGTGAAGTGAAAGTGAAATCGGTCAAAAAGAAATTGAAGGACAAAAGCTTTGCCGCCAAAGTGAACCGGGAAGATATCACTAAAGGCGCAGAAGAACTGGGTGTTGATTTCGGTGAACATGTTTTGTTTGTAAGCCGGGCGATGAGCGGAGTAGCCGATACCCTCGGTTTAAATCCTTAAATCAGCTAAACTTTTTGGCAAATTAATTCATCTCTTAGCGGATTAATCCGCTAAGAGATATATCCTTTAGTAAACTTTGAATTTTTTATTCGATTGCACTTGCCACCACATTAGCCACCAGACTCCGCAATCGTACCACATTGCCCGTATCCTCAGGGTGAACACGATTCGTCATCAGAATAATCGCTAGGTCATTAATCGGATCAATGACAATAGATGTACCCGTATATCCGGTATGGCCATAGGTTGCTTCGCTAAGTAAATCACCTTGGTTGGAGGCATAGGCTGAATTTAGATCCCAACCCAGACCACGTCCGAACTTTTCATAACCAATAGGTAACTCGGTCATTGCTTTAACCGATGCCGCACTTAGTATTCGCTTGCCATTCAATTGACCATTATTAAGCATCATTTGTGCAAAGATCGCCATATCCCCGGCCGTGGAAAACAATCCGGCATTGCCGGAGTTACATTCCATCATTAAACGGGCTAACGGATCATGTACCTTGCCTCTCAGCAGGCCCTCGTCTTTGTATATTTCGGTTGGAGCACATTGATCTATTACAGAATCGTCCGGCAAAAAATACGTATCCTGCATACTCAGGGGATCGAAAATATATTTCTCTGAAAGAGCACTAAGGGATTCGCCGCTGATTTTTTCGATAATGCGCTGTAAAGTAATAAAATTAAGACAACTGTAAATAAAACGCTTGCCAGGGGCATGCTGCCGATCCACTTTTGCAATATAATCGAACAGGGAATCAGGCTGCGATGTGCCAAATCGAGTTTTGAGTTCTTCCACCGGAGCATATGGCGGTAAACCTGATGTGTGGGTCAACAAATGAATAATTCGAATTGATCTTCGACGCCCGTCTTCACCTTTCCAGGCTTTAAAATGAGGAAAATAATGTGACACTAAATCTAATAGACGTAATTTACCCTGTTCCAGTAACATCATTGCCGATGTGGCAGTGGCAACGGGTTTGGTAATCGAAGCTACATCAAAAATGGTATTTTTCGTCATAACTTCCTTTTCAGGAACAATCTGTCGATGGCCATAGGCCTTATAATAAGCGCTTTTACCATGGCGTAAAACCAGTAGTACGGCACCGGGAATATCTCCCTGTTGAATGGCCTTTTGAATAACGGTATCGGTCTGTACTAATTTATCACTGTTCAATCCTACTTGGCTTGGTTCAACCTGGGGAAACGGCTGACCAAACAAAGTTATACTGATCATTAATGATAACAGGCATACTGTTTTGAATAATCTCATCGGTTCCTGCTCCTCTGAAGAGTTAGGCATTTTAAATAAGAACGGCTGACAAACTTAAATCGGTTGAACATTTTCCTCAAACGTAAAATCATGCTCTGCCAATTCCTGTAAAACCGGCTCGTATATAGCTGGATGCGTTGGTATGTGACAACCGGTCAAGGGCAAATTGTCCGTTAATATGAGTTTACCAATCAATGCTGCCGGAAGCCCTACGGCTTTGGCCATCGAAGTAAATCCATTTTTTTCTCCGTAATGGATCATTGTGCTGGTCACTTCTTCAGGATGATGATCCTTTTCCTCGTAATCCACTTTAAGTTTATGCTGTAATACCACCATATCTCGGGCATCCGGTGTTAATTTCAGTCTTTCACTCAGCAGATGCGTCATAACCTCCGCTGATGTCTCAACATCGACTCCAATTTTTTCCTCGGAAAACAGACCCAACCAGCGCATTTTTTCCATGATTTGGCCGGTAGGATTGATTTTTAAAAAATTGGCCACACGCTGTTCAATATTTCCGATATCAACATTTGGCGGTAAAAACATCTCTGTCAGTTCAGCATAGGTTTTATCCTTTAATCCTGGAATCCGTAGAATTTCATTGGGTAATCCCAATCGCACAATATTATCCCATGTTTCCGACCAGCCCGGATAACGAATTGTACCCCTCACAACCGTTTCGGCTTGATCAAATCCATATTGATCCTGGTACGACAACGAGTCCCGGTTGGAATAGGCTTCCATTGGTCCTAAGCCCGGTACATTCAGTGACCAGGTGTGTTGAAAAACATGGTGATAAGGGATTATTTTAATTCGGCCGTTTTCGAGATACTGAGCACCGTTTTCGCCGGCCATAACCACATTACGCGGGTTCCAGCTGATCACGTATTTAAACGGATTGATAAACGAATCCGGGGCCGGGAGACCACCCCCGTAAGATTCAAAACTTTTAACCAAACCGCCTTTGTTCTGGATTTTTTGCACGAGCGCAGCTGCCGACATATGGTCAATACCCGGATCCAGGCCAATTTCCGTTAATATCAAAACGCCTTTACGGATGGCATCCTTTTCCAGCTCCCGAATCCGACGATCCTGATAAGATACCGATATCATATGTGACCCGCTGCGTACGCAAGCCAGGGCCACCAAATGCTGAAAACGTGGCGCCAACATATTTATGACCACATCGGCTTTTTGTATCTGAGCCGTCCGCATATCCAAATCGGTTACATCAAAATAAATGGCTTCCGCCCTGGTATGGCCAATAACATGCTGTTGAGCCAAATCCGCATCGCGATCCGCTACTGTTATGAACCAATCGTAATGTTCTGCATATTCAAGAAAATAATGTATAAGATAAGGACTGCTTTTTCCGGCGCCCAATATAAGCACTCGTTTCATTATCTAATCTCCCGCTTTAAAACCTACCTTGAGAATATTTAATCAAATAAATAAACCGACAATTTACATAAAATTTGCAGTAAAAAAAATTTTAATGTTAGTGGTTTTAAAAATGCAACATTACAAGTATAGATTCGCTTTTATTAGGGACCAGTACATCGTTTTTGCTTGTTTTGGCAGCTGTTTCCAGGAAAGCCTTGCTATCGTCCGCTTAAAGAAATTAAGGGAGCATCGGTTGTATAATCTAGTGAAAATTTCTATTTTAGTACAAAGTAAAAGAACTCCAACCACTTAAACTGAAAGATTAATCGACTTATGAAAAATGATACCGTAAACTGGGGAATAATGGCCGCAGGAAAAATTGCTGCCGTTTTTGCCGATGGACTGAAATATACGGCACATGGCCGTCCTCTGGCCATCGGTTCAAGATCTTTGGATAAAGCTCAAACCTTTGCTGAAAAACATGATATACCGCGTTATTATGGAAGTTATGAAAAACTTGTACAAGATGAAGATATTGATGTAATATATATTGCATCGCCTCATCATTTGCATAAAACAAATATGCTTTTGGCTTTGGAATACGGTAAAGCTGTTCTTTGTGAAAAACCATTTACCCTCGATACCAACGAAGCCGCCCAGGTAGCAGAAGCTGCCCAAAAAGCCAATATTTTTGTGATGGAAGGAATGTGGACCCGATTTTTGCCGATCATGAAACGTATTAAAAAAATTATTGACACGAATATAATTGGCAATATCCATATTGTGGAAGCCGATCTGGGATTTAAAGCAAACTTCGATCCCTCGCATCGTTTGTTTGATCCGGCCATGGGTGGCGGTGCCCTGCTCGACCTTGGTATCTATCTCGTCTCCCTGACCCACTGGCTTTTAGGCAAACCGCTACAGATAAACAGCATCGCCAAATTCGGTAAAACCGGCGTTGATGAACACACCAGCATCATGTTCGGTTATGAACAGGACCATTTAGCCAATCTCTACACATCACTGCGGACCGAAACGCCCTGCGAAGCCGTTATTTTGGGAGAAAAGGGCCGGATTCGCATATTCGGACCCGTATATCGCCCTTCGGCGTTTACGTTGTCCATCATCGGTGAAGGCGATGAGTACCACCGCGGTGAAATGGTTGGTAACGGATTCAACTATGAAGCAGAAGAGGTCATGCAATGTCTGAAAGAAGATAAAACTGAAAGTACGAATATGCCGTTGCAGGATACTTTGGAAATTATGGACATAATGGATAGTATCCGGCAAACCTGGCATCATGATTAAAAAGATGGGGTGTATTCAGATAATATTAATCCGTAACCTCGGCCAGGCGTTGCTCATTTTCCGCCAGCTTAAGTGCATCAATCAATTCGTTGATATCCCCCTCCATCACCTGATCCAGTTTATAAAGGGTTAAATTGATGCGATGGTCTGTAACGCGACCCTGTGGAAAATTATATGTGCGAATTTTGGCGCTTCGATCACCGGTTCCAACCATGGATTTACGCTGGGCATCGATTTCGGAATTCTGTTCGGATTCAGCCATATCCAGCAAACGGGTGCGCAATACCTTAAGAGCTTTATTTTTGTTCTTGAGTTGCGATTTTTCATCCTGACAACTCACAACCATTCCCGTGGGGACATGGGTAATTCTTACTGCCGAATCGGTTGTATTGACGCTTTGCCCGCCCGGTCCGCTGGATCGATACACATCGATACGTAAATCATTCGGATCGATTTGAACATCCACCTCTTCCGCTTCCGGCAATACAACAACAGAAACCGCAGAAGTGTGAACTCGGCCCTGGGTTTCCGTATCTGGAACGCGCTGTACGCGATGTACACCACTTTCAAACTTTAATGTTCCATAAGCATGATCGCCCTCTACGGAAAACACAATTTCTTTAAAGCCGCCCCGCTCCGACGGACTTGAATTCATAATGTCAATTTTCAATTTATGGGCTTCACAATAACGGGTATACATGCGGTAGAGATCGCCGGCAAATATTGCGGCTTCATCCCCGCCGGTGCCGGCACGAATTTCCATGATGGCATTTTTGGGATCGTCCGGATGTTTGGGTACTAATAATAACTTAAGTTTTTCCTCGTATGCCTCGATCTGTTCTTCCTGGCTTTCCATCTCCTGTCTGGCCAGAGCAACTAGATCCTCATCTTCGTCATCATTGATAAGTGCTTTATGGCCTTCATAATCTTTGAGTAACTTAAGATACGGTTCACCGATCTCGAGTACTTTTGAAATTTCGTTGTGCTCCTGAGAAAGTTCCTTAAATTTTTTCTGATCACTGTGTATCTCTGGATCGGAAAGCTGTTCATTTAATTCATTTCGGCGCTCAATTAATTTTTCAATTTTTTCCTTCATGTTATGCCTCCTGAGCAGGAACCAAAACAATTTCTGACTGAATTACAGGCTTTTCCACAAGCTCACTGCTAAATTCTTCACCTAATGCAGCCTGTAATGCAGCAATGCTTACTTCCACTTGTTTATCATCGGGCTCCCTGGTTGTAATGCGTTGCAGAGCTAATCCCGGAGCGATGAGAAATCTCACAAATGCATTATCAACGTGTTTAGCCGAGGCCTTCAGCGCCTCATAGCTTATTCCACCCATGACCGGTATCAGGGGAAGATGTGTGAGAATCCTAATTAACAGTGACATTTCACCTGTCCACCACATAACCAACGAATCCACTATGGCAAAGAAAATCAGACTCACTATAAGTACGATCATCAAAAAGCTTGTCCCGCATCTTGGGTGAAACGTGGTAAATTGTTGAACATTAGTTATATTCAGTAATTTCTTTGCTTCAAATGCAAATACCGATTTATGCTCGGCGCCGTGATATTGAAATAAGCGTTTTACATCACTCATTAACGAAATGGCCCATACATAGGCCAGAAAAAACAAAATGCGAATTAACCCGGCAACCAGATTAAACGCAAACGCCTGTCGTTCGATATTGAATATTTCCGTGGTAAGGAACAATGGTAATACAAAAAAAGCACTGATCCCGATAACCAAGGCAAGACCAATGGTAAAAACCGCATTCATCGTGGACATGCCTGGCTTTTTGTCTTTTTTCTTCTTTGTCTTTCCTTCAGCTATTTCCTGTGCTTCTACATCTTCCATGGCTTTATCAGCGGACCACTGCAGCGTTTTAACACCAAGAATCATTACTTCGATGAGGGTGATCGCCCCGCGGATGATGGGAATATTGAGTGCTTTCCGGCGCTGGACCAATGACTGAAATTCCTGCGTTTTGATTTCAATTTTCCCGCTTGCCCGGCGAATTGCAGTCGCAATACGGTTGGGAGAACGCATCATGACGCCTTCGATAACCGCCTGGCCTCCCACCGGCATAATTTTTTCCTGATTGGACGTATTGTTTTGGGGCATCTAATTAATCCTGATAGTTAAATAAAAAAAACGGGATGACCTGGAGCTCCATGCCATCCCGCTTCCTAAATTTCATACAAAACAGACTATTTACGATTATACTTTCTGCGAAATTTTTCAACTCGACCGGCGGAGTCAACTAATTTTTGTTTACCTGTGAAAAACGGATGGCAGCTGGAACAAATTTCAACTTTCATGTCTCCGATAACAGACCGGGTTTGAAAAACATTTCCGCATGCACAGGTTACTGTGCCCATTTTATATTCTGGATGAATATCTTTTTTCAATGTAAACCCTCCTTAAATTCTCAAAATTTAGAACAGAGAATATAAAAAATTTATCCTTCTAACACAAATATATATAATGTGATGGATGTGGCGGCAATGAGAAACAATAATTTTTCATTGATATGAAGTAAGTGAATAAAAATTTGTATGTTTATCCGTTTTATCTTTCTTAATTGTCGGAATTAATCACGAATTCATAGATCTCAGAAAATCTTTGTTGTTTTTGGTCTCTCCCATTTTTTCCAGCAGGAATTCCATGGCTTCAATAAGGTTCATCTCATTAAGTAGCTTGCGAAGAATCCAAACCCGAGATAATTCTTCACGGCTGAGCAGGAGCTCTTCTTTACGTGTTCCGGATTTGTTGATATCAATGGATGGAAAAATACGCCGGTCTGTAAGACGCCGATCTAAAACCAGCTCCATATTGCCCGTACCTTTAAATTCTTCAAAAATGACTTCATCCATTCGGGATCCGGTATCGATTAACGCTGTGGCAATTATGGTTAGTGAGCCACCCTCTTCCACATTACGGGCAGAGCCAAAAAACCGTTTGGGTTTTTGCAATGCATTGGAATCCACACCACCCGATAAGATTTTGCCACTATGTGGTACAACAGTATTATGAGCGCGGGCTAAACGCGTTACACTATCTAACAGGATTACCACATCTTTTTTGTACTCCACTAATCGTTTAGCTTTTTCCAGCACCATATCCGCTACCTGCACATGACGTTCGGCCGGTTCATCAAACGTCGAACTGATAACCTCGGCATCAACGGAACGTTCCATGTCTGTCACTTCTTCGGGACGTTCATCGATAAGCAGAACCAACAATTCAACTTCCGGATGGTTTTTGGCAATGCTGTTGGCAATTTTTTGCAAAAGAATGGTTTTTCCGGTGCGCGGCTGAGCAACTATGAGCCCTCTTTGGCCTTTTCCCAGTGGTGTCAGCAAATTCATGATTCGCATGGAGTAATCTTTGCGCGTCGTCTCTAAATTAAATCGTTCCTCCGGATACAACGGTGTAAGCGTATCAAATAAATTACGTTCGCGGGCTTTATCCGGACTTTCCATATTAACCGCTTCAACCCGCAACAAGGCGAAAAAGCGTTCATTATCTTTTGGCGGGCGTATTTGTCCGGTTACCGTATCTCCCGTACGTAAACCAAACCTTTTGATTTGTGATGGGGATATATATATATCATCCGGACCGGGGATATAACTGTAATTTTGTGAACGGAGAAAGCCATATCCATCCGGTAATATTTCCAGCACCCCCTTGGAGAATATCAATCCTTCCTGAGCGGTTTGTTCTTCCAGAATTCGAAATATAAGTTCTGATTTTTTTAAGCCTGTAAGCCCGGAAATATTCATTTCCTGAGCAATTTTATTGAGCTCAGTGATCTTTTTCTCCTTCAGATTTTCAATATCTAACATATAGGGAACCTCTTGTTGTGACTTTGGGAAATTTTATTAAAAAGAAATTTTTCTGTAACATTGCTCGAGTGACGTCAAATTGGTAGTATAGGGTGAGTTTAAGATGATTTCAGGGAACTCTAAACACTATTTTTGTGAATATACAATTACACCAAATTCTTGTCAAATGATTTTACTCCTTGGTTTATTAAGGCACCAATTAGATAATGGCTACCGATCACAAGCAGTTTATCGGAAGCTTTCAGGTTTTGCCGGGCAAAATTATAAGCTTTGAACGGATTGTGCATTAAAAAAGTTTCAGGATGTGTCTCTTTCAAAATCTCTGCCAGCGTAAAACCGTTCAACTTTCTATGGGTGGGCGGTTCGGTGACTGTAATTTTGCAGAATTGATGGCCAACGACTTCAGCAATTCGCCTATAATTTTTATCTTTGACAAGTCCGATCAAAAGATGAATGGAATCGGTTGAAACATACTTTTTCAGGAATCGCACCGTTTTTTCTATACCCGTAGCATTATGACTTACATCAAAAAAAACATCTGGCTGCCCGGCCACTCGGTCCAGGCGTCCTCTCCATGTGAACTGACTCAAAATATTCTTAAATTGCTCCATATCAAAGGAATATTTTTTATGTTTCAGATAGTGGCGGGCACTGAGATAAGCCAGCAATATATTCTCTATTTGATAGCTCCCCAGTTGTTTTATATATAGAGAAGAATCCTGTTCATTAAATAAATTTTCTTGGAAAGAAATCGTGGTACCCTGTAGCGACTGATCTTCTATTGTAAATTGTACAAAATCCTGCATTCTGTATAGATTACCATTGGCGCAGGTTTTGGTCAGTACCTTCATAGCCTCGTTGTCCTGTATTCCGGTAAATACAGGGCACTTTGATTTTATGATGGCAGCCTTTTCAGCAGCAATTTTGGTTAACGTGTTTCCCAATTGTTTTTCATGATCAAAATCAATGGGTGTAATGACCACTAAATCCGGATTCACGATATTGGTTGAATCGAGTCGACCTCCCAGCCCGGTTTCTATTACCGCTATATCCACGCTTTGATCATGAAAATA
Organism: Caldithrix sp.; assembly: GCA_014730185.1. Taxonomy (GTDB): domain Bacteria; phylum Calditrichota; class Calditrichia; order Calditrichales; family Calditrichaceae; genus WJIP01. The sequence goes on from WJIP01000373.1 coordinate 19,258, forward strand.
GTTTAAGGCCATGGCGGTTGAGGTATCAAAAAATGTTGCCTTACGTTGCATTACCAGGTTCTTGACCCTTCCCCAAAAATCACAAATATAATTTTGCTCGATCATCCGATCATTTATCGTAATGCGTTCACGGAAATCGACCAGATGCGGTGATGTGAACAAACCGACTTTTAAACCGGCCGATTGTAAAAACTTAGCCAAAAAATACGCGGTAGATCCCTTGCCATTCGTTCCCGCGATATGGATTACCGGATATTTTAAATGTGGATCTTTCAGAAAATGGGTCAGAGCCAGAATGTTGTCCAGACCCAATTTGATGGCAAAACGCTGCAAATCATAGATTTGATCCATTGTTTGCTGGTAGGGAAGCTGCTCAATTGCCATCAGATAATTTTTCCCAAAATGTAACCGATTACGATACCAATAAGCAATACAATTGTTAAAATACGATAGTTTACAACCTCTTTTGTATAACCCCGCTTAATAGCTAATATGGATACAAAGTAACCCATGGCATTCAGCAGCCAGAAAAACGGTAGAGCCAACACTTTAGCTATAATGGGCCCGATTATGGGAACAAGGCCGATAATGTTCAACAACCCAACAAAAGCCTGTGATATAATACCAAAGATTACTACCGCGCCGCCGATAACACTTTTATCAACATTATAATGAATGGCAACAATGATAAATGTAACAATGATAACCCAGGTCAGAATGGTTTTCCAGAAAGCCTGGAAAAAAAATTTAAAATTGAGCGTGTAGTGTTTTATTTGCTTTAAATTGTCTTTTGGTTTATTGATCATTGTGTTCTGGATTAATAGTTGGTTTGCTTAAGGCGGTCAATCTGACTTGCTTAGATAAACTTTCAAACTCATTAAGATTAAATTCATAATGTAAGGTATCAGGAATATCTCGTTTAATTTGAAAAACAGAACCCTTCGACAATATTTGAATCCATTAGAACGTAAATCCGAAACAAAATTTAACGGATTTGCCCATTTTGTCAAGAAAAAAGTAAAACGTATGGAAAGCAGTCCATCGCTCTGAATATCTGCTATCGCATATTCTGCAGAATGGTTCAATTTATCCTTTATATTCATGTAACACTTGGCATTTTCTTCTTTCCATGGTTGTAATCGGGTTCAAACAGCAATTAATGAATTTAAAAAGGATTAAACGGGCAAATTGTGTACGTTTGCTTTTAAATTGGTCATTAGCTAACTTATTGGATTTATAAAAAGGAGTAAGATGTATCTTGATTATATAAGAAATTTTTCGATCATTGCCCACATTGATCATGGAAAGTCGACTCTCGCTGATCGGTTTCTGGAGCGGACGCATACGGTTTCGGCCAGGGAATTGAAAGATCAGGTATTGGACAGTATGGACTTGGAACGCGAAAGGGGCATAACCATAAAGTCGCACGCTATCCGTATGCTTTATGATGCTCAGGA
>WJIP01000374.1 GCA_014730185.1 Caldithrix sp.
CTCTCCCGGCCATACGTTTTCAAAGGCTTCCATCATACCCCCACAGCTCTTTGAATATCGGGCATCGCAAATTGCGTCATTATGAAGAAGCACTTGACCGTATGTTTTTAAAGCACCGTTGATGGAATGTTCGGTCAGATGAGTGGAACCCTGATAACGCTGACAGCAATCATCATTACAAACATCAATTCCTAACGATCTGTGTTTCTGTTCGACGTTAGCCAGCATCCAGGATCGGGCGATGATCGTTTGCGCTTCTATCAGAGCCGGTGGACATTCAGCGCCCATCTCCGAGGTAGCCACACACATAAAATAGGTTTCGATCGGTAATTCATTTATGGCAATTAACTGATTATTAAACGGTTTAACCACCAGGGTTCCGGGCAGCCTGACATTCAGATATTTTTTCCAGTGAAAACTCCGCCCACTGATGACATTTTTGAGAATTAAATCTACTGAGGGATCGGGTTCCGGCGAATCAACAACAGGATATATTTTGATGGGTGATTCGGATTTTTTTTCTTGACCATCGATTAATATGGTTATCGATGATCCTTTCAATTTAAACAGTAATTCTGCCCCGGAACCAAGTTGTATGGTTCGCCCCATAAATTCAATTTGATAATCTCTGTCTTGAGGAACTATGACATCAATCGACGTATAATTATCCTCCGGAAGGATAATGCCCACACTGATATCAGGTTCTTTTTTGGGTATTACGCCTGGTTCCAGCATAAAATGGACAATCTTTCTTTTTATTGTTATGATTCATAGGTGGATATAAAAGCATCAATTCCGGCTCCTAACGCCGGTGCTTCCCTCAATTTTGATGTTTTAATATATTTGGCAATATCTCTATATTCGGCAATATCGGAGTTCTTGATATGGGTACTTCCATTCAGTTTTTTTTGCAAAGAATGAACTAAAGGTTGTGCTAACACTCCGGAACCGCTATCGGATGCAAACAATTCCCCCAGTCGCTGGCCCAAGATTATGCGTTGAAAATGCAATCCTTGGTATGGATGTTCTTTATTAGGTAACGGTTTGGATGCATTCACAAAATCAAAGAGATTTTGCCACCCGGCGTAAAGCGTGGATATGCGTTCAAAAAGCAAATCGCTTATGTTTTCCACAACTTCAACAAAGGTTTGCACAGCAGCTTCATCATCCTTTTCTGCCAGTTCGGCAATCTGCATGGGATAAATCCCGGCTTCGTTCAGTTCGGAAACCGATCGACCGGCTTTTTGTGCATATAGACTTTGAATGCCTCCTGCGGAGGCAAACTTTTCAAGTGAAACGGACTGCCTGTTTTTCATTTCCCACGTTTTGGCAATCCAGCTTTTTGCCTGGTCAAAAGGAACAAGTTCACCATTAAGCTTCATGGCATCCGCAACACCTGTTCCGCCTCCTAAATAATAACCATGATCAATATCCCTAAATAGACCATCGCTTGAAAAATTTTCGCCTATACCACAATAATCTGCGTCACTCCCCATGCGTTTAATGGGATTGGCCAGCTCAATGCCTTGGATGCGCAATCGCTCTTCGAGCAAGTCACAATACTGGGGTATGCGCGGACCATTTGCCACTACTTCTATACCCCGCTGATCGGGCGTTTTCAATCCCGGCATGCCAATACCAATCAACAATTTTTTATCTTCCTGCCCCTTTATCACATTCTCTATCGCCTGAGCGCAGGCCTCAACATAAACGGCACCCTGTTGTTCTTCGTCATCTGAAATTTGAAAATCGTTATTATCCCGTTCCTGCAGTTGACCGGTTACGGGTACCGGTTTAAAATTGGGCAGATAACCCGGAATAGTGCCATACGAAATTTCTCCCTTATGGTCACCCAGAGAGAACATGCGTTTCTTTTGATCAAATTCTACCGGCCAGGCGCTGACTTTGGAAGCACCGCCGTCGATACCGATGATTAATATATTGCTCTCCATTGGCTATCCCATTATTGCTTATTTTTGTCTATTCTACGATTTACCGCCTCCAGACGCATAAAATCTTTGGCCTCATCATTGCGATCGATAGTCTGCTGATCAATACTATGATCTGTACCGCCTGAATGACGTATTACTTTGTATATGGCATCCCATACCCTGCCGATACGATGCTGTTCGCTGATACGCAGTACCATATCGTAGTCTTCACCGTAATTGCGGGCAAAAGGATCATCATTTATACTGAACTCCATTTCGCGAATCAAGGCAATGGGAATAGACCGCGGTGCCCCGGCCCCATTAATTCGTAAAAGGTTGTTACGGCCATTTTCCTCTGTCCATTCATCGTGGGTTACCACAGGCAAATTCTCCATGCGTTTAAGCTGACCGTCCTGTTGTTTTTCCCACACTTCATACGACCCTATAACCATTCCGATCTTATCATCCGATTCATAAACCTTCAATATTTTTTCCACGGCGTCGCGCATCAGCTGGTCATCGGAATCCAGTTGCACATAATAAGCTCCTCTGGCTATTCGGGCTCCCATGTTCAAACAAAGACCTAAATTATTGATATCGTAGACCAGGACGCGCACCGCAGGTTTTTGCGGATCAAAACGATCACCCTCAGGCATGTATCGCTTAGCTGCTTCAACCGTTGGATCATCGTATCCTCCGTTAACTACCACAATAACCTCCACATCCGCTACGGTTTGGGCCTGCACGCTTTCGATAGCGTTGCCGATAAATTCGGGCCTGTTATTAACGGGTATGATAACGGACGCTTTCAATTCAGCTTCTTCCGGCGGATTAGGCCTGGTCAGGTAATGAGCTGCCGGTGCCATATAAGCACCAATGCGTTTAAGATGTTCCTGTAAAACATTTTCGGCTTCCAGCTGACTTTCTTTGTCGGCCAATAGATAATCGAATACATTGTGCGATTTAGCTTCGGAAACCACGCGGTAAAGCGATCCGGCGTAGCGGTTGGCGATATGTACAATTTTATTTTTTTCGGATACTTTTAAGCGCAGATCGTAGAGTGTATTATTTTTCAGGGTCTCATCAGCAAAACCAATGGATTGCAAAACATTCTTCGAAAAGAAATAAGCAAAGCCGTAATCCTGGTTATCACGCAACCGTCCCTGATGGTGTTTTAGCAAATGCAGTTCCGAAACAGTACCTTCTTTTTCCAGCTCGTAGTCAGCATAGATCATTCCTCCACTTGGGTGCCGATCCATGCCCAGCAGAAACGTTTCCACGGTCCCTTTCTTTAGTTGCACAGCAGCGTTTCGATTATCTAAATAGAGGATAAAGGCACTTTGAGTCGCTTTGAACGCCTTATTTAACTGGGCTCCAAAGGTACCTGTAGATTCTTTCATTATTTTACAGGGGATTTCAGCTCCGGACAAAGCATCGGTATATTCCTTAAGCGCCGATTCCTCTTTATCGGTGATAATAATGGTTTCTACATTTTGACTTTCATTTTGTATTGCGATTGAATTTATAGTTTCGCGGAATTTATTTTCTGTTTGTACGGCATCATCAGTATAATGCAACACAACACTTACACTTCTGTCGTTCATATAAAACTCCTCAAATGTATCATAAATAGCTTGGTTTCATGGTACTTTTACTCAATCCTCAATATATCAAATATTGTTTACGTACTTCGTTAAAGCGGTTCAGCTCATTCTGCCAATCTTCGGCAATGTCCTCTACCGACATACCCCGAATTAACTTTTTCATAATTTTATCCGTGCCCATTACCTTATTAAACATGCCCAGACGATGTTTATTGGCAAATAAATCGTGCTCGGGATAGAGGTGCATAGCCGTTTTCATAATATGCAATCCGGTAATATAAGAATCAAATTGCCGGGGTTTGGTAAGATGTAATTGCACACCCTGACATACCTGGCCTTCATAGCTGGCATAATAAGGATGAAACGTCAATGGTCTAAAAATAACCCCGGGTAGATGCAAATCGTTGAGGGCATCTGCAAATTCTCTTGCTTTAATCCAGGGTGCTCCTACAATTTCAAATGGTGATGTGTATCCGACACCTTCGGATAGGGTTCTGAGTTCACCGAACGTACCGGTAGCGCTCATAAACAGGACGGTTTCCCAGTGCGGTACATGCGGCGACGTGGGTACCCATTGCAGGCCGGTATCTCCCCAAAGCATTTCTCTTTTCCAGAATTTCATGGGAATAACCGTCAAATGGCATTCGATACCAAATTCCTTATTAAATAATTTGGCCAGTTCTCCGATTGTCATACCGTGACGATACGGAATCGGATACAGTCCTACAAAAGAATAAAACGGTTCTTCTACAAGGTTGCCTTCAACCCGGATCCCCCCGATAGGATTGGGACGATCCAGCACAATGACTTCCTTATCAAATTCGGCGGCGGCTTCCATCACCTTTGCCATGGTATAAATGTACGTATAACCGCGCACCCCGATATCCTGAATATCCACAATGATGGCATCAAGGCCCTCAATCATCTCGGCTGTTGGTTTGCGGTGATCGCCATACAGGCTATAAACCGGCAGGTTAGTATGCGGATCGATCTGGTCTTTGATATTATCCCCGGCATACTCCGCACCCCGAATACCATGTTCCGGCGCAAACAGTGCTTTTAACTGGATGCCTTTATGCAAATAAAACAGGTCGGCGCTTGACTGCAGGTTGGAATTCACCCCACTGGGATTGGTTAATAAACCAATACGTTTTTCTTTTACCACATCAAGATGATTTTGCATCAAATTTTCATTTCCCAGTAAAACGCTTTCCTGGAGTTCATTTGCCATGGAAGGGGGCTCCGCTTTGGTCATCTTTTTCCCTGAAGTACATGATATGGTCATTAACATTGTAATTACAACCATACCTGTCAATTTTAATGACGTTACATATTTTTTTTTCTTTCCCATCATAATGCATCAATCCTTTTTTTAGTTGATTCAGTATGTGAACAAACCTCTAAAGATAAGCATTACAAGAAATAATTCCAATAGAAAATTATCCAGAAATGTGTATCATTAAAATCTGTATATGATTTATTTACTTGATTGATGACGAAGTACACATTTGTGAGGCAAAAGCAGATTGCAAAGCAGTTCATTCAATCCTAAATTATTTAAAATATTGATTATGTCCTTAACTCAGAAGAATATGGATTAATTGTTTATTTATAATTGATTTATCCATTTGTTGCTCATATATTAGGTGTACTTAAGTACATTTAATATGAGGTGTTTCATCATGAAACCAGGATTGTTTGAATTTCAACGTGCCTTTTCTACTGAGCAGCGTTGCCATAAATTTCTGTTTAAGCAACGATGGCCTGATGGCTTTAGATGTCCCAAATGTCAAGCTC
>WJIP01000036.1 GCA_014730185.1 Caldithrix sp.
ATAGCTGTCGGCCTGGCCCTGTTCATCGAAGGCCATGACGATGACGGCCGCCCCGTATTTGAGAACTTTACGGGCCTGCTCTTTGAATGCGTCCTCGCCTTCTTTGAGGCTGATAGAATTGACCACGCATTTACCCTGGGCGCACTGCAGGCCGGCTTCGATCACCGACCAATTGGATGAATCGATCATCAGGGGCAGCTTGGCGATATCCGGTTCGGCGGCCAGTAAATGCAGAAATTTGACCATGGCCGCCTGCGAGTCGATCATGGCTTCATCCATGTTGATATCCAGAATCTGGGCCCCGCCCTCCACCTGATGGCGGGCTACGCTGAGGGCTTCTTCATAATCCTCGGAGCGGATGAGACGGGCGAATTTTTTGGAGCCGGCCATATTGGTGCGTTCGCCCACATTAACAAAATTGGTATCCGGGCGGATAATCAGCGGCTCCAGGCCGCTCAGCCGGGTGTACGGTTCGATTTCCGGTATTGCCCGCGGTTCAAATTTAGCGGCGCTGGCGCTGAACCGTTTGATGTGATCCGGGGTGGTGCCGCAGCATCCGCCCACCAGATTGAAAAAACCCTCTCCGGCAAATTCTTTGAGCACGGCATCCATTTGCTCCGGCGTCTCATCGTACCCGCCGAATTCATTGGGTAAGCCGGCGTTGGGATATATGCTGATATAACAGGATGCTATTTTGGACAACTCTTCGATAAAGGGACGCATTTGGGCCGGGCCCAGCGAACAGTTCAGTCCCACGCTCAGTAAATTTTTGGTATGGGAAACGGAAATCCAGAAGGCCTCCGTGGTTTGCCCGGACAGGGTGCGGCCGCTCTGATCCACAATGGTGCCGGAAATCATAATCGGCAAATCCTCACCCGTTCTTTCATTATAATCCTCGGCGGCGTAGATAGCGGCCTTGGCGTTGAGCGTATCGAAAATGGTTTCGATTAACAGGATATCGATGCCGCCGTCGGCTAATCCCGTTATCTGCTCATCGTACGCTTCATATAAATCGTCAAAGGACACCGCCCGGTAACCGGGATCGTTGACATCCGGCGACATGGAAGCGGTTTTATTGGTGGGCCCCAGGGCGCCGGCCACAAACCGGGGTTTATCGGAATTTTTGTCCGTAAATTGATCGGCCATTTCCCGGGCAAGGGCCGCCGCCGCTTTATTGATATCATACACGCTGTCTTCGGTTTGGTAGTCGGCCTGGGAAATGCGCGTACCGTTGAAAGTGTTGGTTTCGATGATATCGGCCCCGGCCTCTAAAAACGCCTTATGAATATCCCTGATAATGTGCGGCTGGGTTATGGACAACACATCGTTGTTGCCTTTGAGCTCCGCCGGGTGGTCTTTAAACGCCTCCCCCCGGAAGGCCTGTTCATCTAATGTGTGCTGCTGTATCATGGTGCCCATGGCTCCGTCGATGACCATGATGCGTTGGTTTAATATTTTTTTCAATGTGTCAAGCGTATTTTTCATAATGCTTTCTTCTTTAAATACTTTTTACATGTTTAAATGTATCGAAGCTCTGACTTGGAATCCCAATATAGCTATTTTTATTCCGCAGGAAAAATTATTGAATCTGGTTTAAATCATCCGGGGGCATATAGCCGCGGATGGGCTTTGCGTCCCGCCGGCCGCCATCTATATCGCAAGTTGCCGGGAGTTGGTGGTTCCCAGCGCCTCGTAAATCCGGCGGGTGGCCATGGATTTGTTCAGGGTATAAAAATGAATGCCGTTCACCTCATTGTCCAGCAATTCCAAAACCTGACTGGTGGCCCAGTGCACGCCCACATTTTCCACCCGTTCATCTTCGTCAACGCGATGGATGGCTCGTTGTAATTTCGCCGGAAAACGGGAGCCGGCGGCCAAATCGGACATGCGATACATATTCTTTCTGGATGTAATGGGCATAATGCCGGCAATGATGGGCACATCGATACCCATCAATTCACAGCGTTCGCGAAAATCAAAAAAATCCCGGTTATCGAAACACATTTGGGTGATCATATAATCGGCGCCGGCGTCAATTTTTTCCTTCAGATATTCCATTTCCTTCAAGCGATTCGGTGTATCCGGATGGCCCTCGGGAAATCCGGCCACGCCCATGCCCATCCGCGGAAAATGTTTTTTAATAAAGCGCACCAGGTCCACAGCGTACCTAAAGTCTTTCACGGCGTGATCCCCATCTTCCTGTCCCTGGGGTGCATCGCCCCGGATCACAAAAATGTTCTCGATACCGTTATCGGCATAATCTTTGACCAGGGAATAGATTTCATCCTTCTTGGCATTGATGCATGTCAGATGCGGAATAACGGTCAGATCCGTCTCCTGATGGATTTTCAATACCAGGTCGTGGGTTAATTTCCGGGTCGATCCCCCGGCCCCGTAAGTGACGCTAATGGACGATGGTTGCAGCGGTTTTAAATCCCGGATCGTCCGAAACAGTTTATTGTAGCCTTTTTCCGTTTTCGGCGGAAAAAATTCGAAGCTGAACGATGTTTTATGTTCATCAAATATGCTGGTGATGTGCATAATTGATTCCCTTCATTTAAGGATTTACGGTTTATCATATCCGGATTGGTTTGCGCCATTTAAACATGAACGCCTTTGTTATGGGGTTCATGAAAAGATCAGACATAACATGCGTTTCATTTATAGACGGCATCGTTCTCGCATGGCATTACTTCGGGGGATATTGGATTTATTTTATTCCCCGAAGCCGATTCCATGCCCTCTATCAAAACGTCAATCCCGGGATTTATTGTTTTGCAAAGCGGAAGATGCCCCAGGTTAAATAGCCGTTTCGGCCGCCGTTCACCCAGTGATTGAGACCTTTTTTCATATTATTGATATAATCATCCGATATCATATCTTTGAGTTCCGTTTCGTTTTTTTCCGTTTCTTTCAGAACTCGGCCGTAATGATTCACCAGTTGATTGGTAAGGTCCACAAACTGTTCTTCCTTTAAATTCAGCTCATCGGCCTTTTTGCGGTAGAAACCCGGTGAAGCCAGACTTTCCAGATGGATACGGTCCAGGATCGGTTGCAGTACGCCGTCCGGACAGTCGTCGGCCATCATGGGATCGGTCAGCACAAACTGTCCGCCTCGTTTTAATACCCGGGCAACTTCTTTTAATACCTGTTCCCGGCGGGCGCTGTGCAGGATGGAATCCTGGGACCAAACCACATCGAAGTGTTCCTCGGGATAAGGGACGTCTTCGAAACTGGCGTCGATCACATCGATTAAGCGATCCAAACCCTGTTCCCGGTTTTTTTCCCGGTCCCGTTCGTTTTCGACTTCGCTGAGATTGAGGGCCACTACTTTGCAGCCATAGGTTTCGGCCAGATATCTTGCCGCGCCCCCATAACCGGCGCCGATATCCAATATTTTGGTCTGTTCATTGAGCTCCGGTATCAATTCAGCCATCTTTTTAACCGTTCTCCGGCTGGCTTCGTAAATGGAGTCGTCTTCGGATTGATAGTAACCGATATGAATATCCTCGCCGCCCCAAACGGTATGGTAAAATGCATCGGCGTCGCTGCTGTTGTAATATTCCTGGGCGGTGGCTACCACATTGTCATCATATTTATTAAACATTATTAGCCTCCTCCTGATTGTTAACGTATTTTTTGCTGGCGTAGTGGATGAAAAAATCCGGTTCGTCCACCCGATAGGTCTCCTTGAAATCGCCGTAGGTTTTGACTTCCTGGAAACCCACATCCAGCATCAATCGTTTGGTATAGTCCTTTCTGAGGGGAAACATATTCAGATAATAGTTGCTGTTATCGGCATACTGATATTTGAAACGGGCCAGACCATCATCCACATATTCCGGAAATACGCTGACATCGTCGCCGCAATAATAAAACACATGCTTACTGGAATAGCCGTTGTCCAGAATGGCGTCATAATTCCGTTGATCAAGAATCAGGATGCCGTCGTGTTTCAACAGGGCGTAGAATTCGGCCAGCGTTTTGCGGCGGTCCTTTTCCGAAAAAATATGAGTAAACGAATTACCCAGACAGATGATGGCATCGAACTCGCCGTGGATATCCCGATTTAAGAAACGCCAATCGGCTTTTACCGTGCGCAGAATATGGCCCCGTTTACAGGCGTTATCGAACGCTTTGGCCAGCATTTCCGGGCTGCCGTCGGCGCTCACCACTTCATAACCGGCTTCCAGCAGCCGGACGGAGTGAAAGCCGGTGCCGGTGGCCACGTCCAGCACCCGTTTGGCGTTGTGTTTTTTCAGAATTTCCAGAAAAAACTCGCCTTCACTTTCAGCGCGTTTTTCCCAGTCGATTAAGGTATCCCATTTTTCAACAAATTCCTGAATATATTCTTTTTTATAGTGATCGGTTTTACGAACTTTATGGGGCTCTTTACCAAACGACTGTTTAGTTTGTGTTGCTAAGGTCATAATAATCCCCTTACAAAATTAAATGAATGATTATGGTTTAATACCGATAATGATCGGGTTTATACGGCCCGTCCTTCGGCATACCAATATATTCCGCCTGCTCTTCCGTGAGCTCGGTCAGTTTCGCCCCCAAATGACCGAGGTGCAGGCGGGCCACCTCTTCATCCAGTTTTTGCGACAGGCGGTACACATCAATTTCCTTTTGGGATTGCCACAGATCGATCTGCGCCAGGGTCTGGTTGGTGAATGAATTGGACATCACGAAACTGGGATGCCCGGTGGCGCAGCCCAGGTTGACCAGGCGCCCTTCGGCCAGCAAGTAAATGCTGTGCCCATCGGGGAAGGTATATTTGTCCACCTGCGGCTTAATATTGGTTTTTTGGATGCCCGGCCAGCTGTCCAGTTCATCCACCTGGATTTCATTATCAAAATGGCCGATGTTGCAGACAATGGCCTGATCCTTCATCTTGGACATGTGTTCGGCGGTAATCACATCCTTGTTGCCGGTGGCGGTGACATAGATATCGGCATAGGGTAAAGCCTCTTCTACCGTAGTCACTTTGTAACCGGCCATGGTCGCCTGCAGGGCGCAAATGGGATCAATCTCCGTTATACGGACGGTGGCTTTTTGCCCGGCCAGCGATTCGGCCGAACCTTTGCCCACATCGCCGAAACCACAAATTACGGCTGTTTTACCGGCAATCATCACATCGGTGGCCCGTTTAATGCCGTCAATCAATGATTCGCGGCAGCCGTAAATATTATCAAATTTGCTCTTGGTTACGGAATCGTTCACATTAATGGCCGGAACCAGTAATTTGTTTTCTCTGGCCATCTGGTACAGGCGATTGACACCGGTGGTTGTCTCTTCGGATACGCCCTGCCAGTCTTCAACCAGTTTTTGCCAGAAAACGGGATTGTCTTCCTGCGTCTTTTTCAGCAGAGCGTTAACGAATTTCAATTCTTTGTTATCCGTCGGTTCATCCAAAAGAGCGGGGTCCTTTTCGCCGTAATATCCCTGGTGGATGAGCAAGGTGGCGTCGCCGCCGTCGTCAACCACTAAATTCGGGCCTTTGCCGTCCGGCCATGTCAGGGCCTGCTTAATGCTCCACCAGTATTCCTCCAAAGTTTCCCCTTTCCAGGCAAAAACGGGGATGCCGCTTTTGGCGATTGCTGCGGCCGCATGATCCTGCGTGGAGAAAATGTTGCAGGAAGCCCAGCGGACGTCGGCGCCCAGCTCAGCCAGGGTTTCGATCAATACGGCGGTTTGTACGGTCATGTGCAAACTGCCGCTGACCCGGGCGCCTTTCAGTGGTTTCTGCGGGCCGTATTTTTCCCGGGTGGCCATCAATCCCGGCATTTCATGTTCGGCGATTTCGATCTCTCTCCGTCCGAAATCGGCCAGACTGATATCCTTTACTTTATAATCCAAAATCTCTTCGGTTATTACCGTTCCCATAGGGTCTCCTTATTGTATTTGATTGATTTCTTCTTTAATACGACTCCAACTGTCTTCCGGCAATGCGGAGCCGATATGCCGAACCACTTCGCTGCTTACGATGGACGCCATCCGTCCGCATCGCTCCATGTCGTATCCTTTATAGTATCCGTACAGAAAGCCGGCGCCCCAGTAATCGCCTGCGCCGGTGGTGTCGATTGGATTGGCCACGGGAACCGCCTGTACGTTATAAACGGCGTCATCGGCACAAATAAGAGCGCCGTCGCGGCCCCGTTTTACCGCCGCAATCCGACACAATTTCCCTAATTCCCTGACGGCTAAATGGGGATCATCATGGTTACAGAATTCGGCGACTTCCTCTTCATTGCCAAACACCATATCGATATAATCCCGTAAAAGCTGCGGCAGGATGTCCATGGCCGAACGCACCACTTCAAAAGAGCCCAAATCGTAGCTGATGGTGCAGCCGGCCTCTTTGGCCGTTTGCAGAACATGGGTCATCAGCTCCCGGTTAAACAACAGATAGCCTTCGATATGGACATGGCGGGCGTCCTTAAAATCGTCCGCCGTGATCACCCGGGGATTGAGCTTGGCCGCCGCCCCCAGATCGGTGCGCATGGTCCGTTCCGAATCCGGCGTAATCAAATTCAGGCAGCGGGCGGTGGGCGCATCGGCGGCGGTTTTAAACAACCGGCTGTTGCCGCCGACGGCGGTGTAAGCGTTTCGGTAAAAGTCGGCGTCTTCATCGCCGCCGATCATACCCAAAAACGAGGTAGGCGATCCCAGGCGGGCCAGGGCAAAAATGGTATTGGCCGATGCCCCGCCCGGCTTCCTTACCGGCCGGTCCTCGATGGCGTTCAGCAAGGCGTCGATCACGGATTTATCGACCAGCTCCATGCCGCCCTTTTCCCCATCAATGGTTTCCAAAAACCGATCTTCCACGAAGGTGTTCATATCGATGATGGGCGATCCCACGCCCACGATATCTTTAGCTAATGGTTGACTCATGCTACTTCCTCTTTTAAAAATTCTTCTTTCAACGCTTCGGCTTTATCGGTTTTTTCCCACGGGAAAAAGTCTCTGCCGAAATGACCGCCGGTAGCGCTTTGCTGATAGCTCCATCCATTTGGATTCAAAAGATCAAGCTCTTTAATCATAGCTGCCGGACGGAAATCGAACATTTCTCCGGATTCCAGAAGTTTCTGAATGGCGGCGTCGTCAAGAACACCCGTTCCGTAAGTTTCCACATTTATACTGACCGGCTGAGCCACGCCAATGGCATAAGCGACCTGTACTTCACATTTTTTGGCCAAACCGGAGGCCACCAGATTCTTGGTCACATAACGGCAGTAATAAGCGGCCGAACGATCCACTTTTGAGGGATCCTTGCCGGAAAAGGCGCCGCCGCCGTGGCTGCCGACCCCGCCGTAAGTATCCACGATAATTTTTCTGCCGGTTAATCCGGCGTCGGCGTACGGGCCGCCCGAGATAAACTTGCCCGTGGGATTGATATAAAATTTGGTTTCATCGGTTAACATGCCGGTGGGCCCCAGAAGTTCTTTGATAGCAGCGATCAATTCTTCACGAATTCGCTCCAGCGGCAGGTCGGCCGTCTGATGAGACAGCACAACCGATGTGATGTTCTGCGGTTTACCGTCCTGATAACGAACCGATACCTGCGACTTGGAATCCGGGCGCAGATAAGGGATGGTCCCATTTTTTCTTAATTCGATAAAATGATTGAGTATACGATTACTATACGCAATGGGGGCCGGCATCAATTCCGGCGTTTCGCCCGAGGCATAGCCGAACATCATGCCCTGGTCGCCGGCGCCTTGTTCGTCAAACAGTCCCTCGCCCTCGGACACGCCCTGGGAGATATCCGGCGACTGACCGTGGATGCGACAGAGGTATTTAAAAGAGTCTTCCCAAAAGTGTAAATCTTCGGTATTGTAACCAATTTCGCCGACCACTCTGCGGGCAATCTGTTCCGTGTCGATGGATTCCCAGTCGCTGCATGTGATTTCTCCGGCGTTGACCACCGTGTCATGGGAAACCAGCGTCTCACAGGCCACGCGACTGGCGGGGTCCTTTTGCAGACATGCGTCTAAAACGGCGTCCGAAATTTGATCGCACATCTTATCCGGATGGCCTTCGCTGACTGATTCGGATGTAAATATATGATCGGATGTTATCTTACTCATAAAACACTCCTTAATCGTTGAGGATTACTAAGTATCTGGTAATACACGTTTGCAACCATCTGCGAACACGGTTTAACTTGTCCCTTTGCCAAATAATCAAAAGGAGCTCGCAGAAGATTTAAATTCTTATTGAAATTGATGTGTTACCGGCATTGAGTAAAAATTTGAAATCCCATTCAAATGGCCTGAACAGGCTGCCGGTTTATTGTTTGATATTATCTTGTAGTTGGGAAAAAATGTAAATGGGCTGGTCAAAAAACATTAAAATAAATGAGTCGTGTCATTTTATTATTGAACAAAAACAATGAAAGGGAAACTTGTCTTGCCAAAGAGCCAGACGCAATGAATCCTTTTCTAAACAACATATTTATGTTACTCCCTATTATAAATGTTCAGGTTTTGTACAGCAAAACTTAAAATGAATGATCAAGCTAAATTATTCCGAAAGAGTGAATTAATGTAGAAAAATGGTCCAATGATGTCAAATAAGAGTAGAAAATCAATCGCCTAATGATCTATTAAAACCTGTTTTTGCGCCCGATAAACCCTATACAAACCTATACCCATCGCACTGGCCGGACCACCCGGCGAATTAAAACCGTATCGCTCACCGACGAATCGTCTATGGTATTTGATTAAACTCCCGGGAGGACAGCAATGAAGTCTCATAACTGAACACCGGCAGTGCGGATGATAGGGGAATGCTTGAACATACCGTTATGCGCATAACCCGTAAGCCCGATACTGACCGGATGCACATTTGTTGCTGTAAAAATCGATTGTAATCGATACTGCTCTGTAACTTAGAATCCCGGAATTTTAAAGTAAAAAAAACAAAATGATCCGTAAACTTTGTTTTCAGCTACATGTTGAGATTTCGCGGCTTTTTATTATATTAGAACCCGAGTGAAACAACATATAAAGATAACCGATATGACTAAACCTAACACGACATACACCGAAAAAAGTATCAAATCGTTAAACTGGCGGGAGCACATTCGTATGCGCCCCGGCATGTATATTGGCAAACTGGGCGACGGCTCTTCTCCGGATGACGGCATCTATGTTTTGCTCAAAGAAACCATCGATAATTCCATCGATGAATTTGTGATGGGTTACGGCAAAAAAATCGATGTTACCATCAAGGATCATCAGGTGGTCATCCGGGATTACGGTCGCGGCATTCCCCTGGGCAAAGTATATGAATGTGTGGCTAAAATAAACACCGGCGGTAAATACGACACGGAAGCCTTCCAAAAATCGGTAGGCTTGAACGGAGTGGGCACCAAGGCGGTCAATGCTTTATCCAAATATTTTATGGTGCAATCCGTTCGCGACGGCAAAACGAAGGTGCAGGAATTCCATTACGGTAAGCTGCACAAAGATCACAACATTAAAAAGACCAGTGAACCGAGCGGTACCATCATCGTCTTCAAACCCGACGATCAAACTTTTAAAAATTATCGCTATCTACCGGAGTTTGTGGAAAATCAGCTCTGGAATTACGTTCATCTCAACGCCGGCCTGACCATTTACTTCAATGGTAAAAAGTTTTTTTCCAAAAACGGTATCAAAGAACTCATCGAACGCAAAATCGATGCCGAAACTCTGCGCTATCCGGTGATTCATTTTAAAGATACGGATATTGAAATGGCCCTCACCCATGGTCAGCAATACGGTGAAGAGTATTACACCTTTGTCAACGGCCAGCATACCACCCAGGGCGGCACCCATTTAACCGCTTTTAAGGAAGCCATCGTTAAAACCATGCGGGATTTTTACCAGAAGGATTATGAAGCGTCCGATATCCGGGCATCCATTATCGGAGCTATCAGCGTGCGCATCCAGGAACCGGTTTTTGAATCCCAAACCAAAACCAAGCTAGGTTCATCCGTGATGGCCCCGGACGGTCCCACGGTTCGTACCTATATCAATGATTTTGTCAAAAAGCATCTGGATGACTTTTTACACAAAAACACGACCATCGCGGAAGCCATCCAGAAACGCATTCAGCAATCCGAACGGGAGCGCAAGGATATGGCCGGCATCAAAAAACTGGCCAATCAGCGGGCCAAAAAAGCCAATCTGCATAATAAAAAACTGCGCGATTGCCGTGTTCATTATACCGATACCAGCAACGAACGGCGCTTCGATTCCACGATTTTTATTACCGAGGGGGATTCGGCCAGCGGTTCCATTACCAAAGCCCGCAACGTACAATCCCAGGCCGTATTCAGTTTGCGCGGCAAACCCCTCAATTCTTTTGGACTGACCAAGAAGGTCGTCTACGAAAACGAAGAATTCAATCTTCTGCAGCACGCCCTGAACATTGAGGACGGTATCGAAAATCTGCGATACAACAACGTGGTTGTGGCCACCGACGCCGATGTGGACGGGATGCACATCCGCCTGCTTTTACTGACATTCTTTCTGCAATTTTTTCCCGATCTGGCCCGCAACGGACATCTGTATATTCTGGAGACCCCGCTGTTCCGGGTGCGCAATAAAAAAGAAACCATCTATTGCTACAGTGAAGAGGAAAAAAGACAGGCCATCGATAAGCTGGGCTCCAAACAGGCCGAAATTACCCGCTTCAAAGGACTGGGCGAAATCTCCCCCCAGGAATTCAGCGAATTCATCAGCGATAATATTCGGTTGCAACCGGTGGTCATGGATGACCAAACATCGGTGAAAAAATTGTTGAAATACTACATGGGTAAAAACACGCAGGACCGGCAGAGTTTTATTATCGATAATTTACGCATTGAAAAGGATGTAATCGAAGAAGCGGAAGTCGCTGTTTAAGGAAAAACCCTCAGGATGAATAATGGACGATACGTTAAAAAACAATAATATACCAGCAGAAAATATACAATCCAATGGATCCGGCAACGGCTCCATACAGCAAACCACGCACGTCAAAGGCATGTATGAGAACTGGTTTCTGGATTACGCCTCCTATGTAATTCTGGAACGGGCCGTTCCCGCCCTGATGGACGGTCTGAAACCGGTACAGCGCCGGATTCTGCATGCCATGAAACAGATGGATGACGGCCGTTTTAACAAAGTGGCTAATATTATCGGTCACACCATGCAGTACCATCCCCACGGCGATGCGGCCATTGGCGATGCCATCGTCAACATGGGTCAGAAAGATTTGATGATCGAAACGCAGGGTAACTGGGGCGATATCCGTACCGGAGATCAGGCCGCAGCTCCCCGCTATATCGAAGCCCGGTTGTCCAAATTTGCCCTGGAAGTGGCCTTTAACGCAAAAACAACAGAGTGGCAGTTGTCTTATGACGGACGCAAGAAAGAGCCGGTGCATCTGCCCATTAAATTCCCTCTGGTTTTAGCGCACGGTACCGAGGGCATTGCCGTGGGACTGGCCACCAAAATTATGCCTCATAATTTCATCGAACTCTGTGATGCTTCCATCGCCGTGCTGCAGAAAAAGCCCATCAACATCCTTCCGGATTTCTCCACGGGCGGACTGGCCGACTTCAGTAATTATCGTCAGGGACAAAAAGGCAGCCGCATCCGGCTGCGGGTTAAAATTGATATTGTGGATAAAAAAACGCTGATTATCCGTAACGTACCCTATTTTGTGACCACTTCCGGTCTGATCGATTCCATTATTAAGGCTAACGATAACGGCAAGATAAAAATCAAGCGGGTCACGGATAATACGGCCAGGGATGTGGAAATTGTGATCGATTTGCCCAATGGTGTTTCCCCGCAGGTGACCATTGATGCCCTGTATGCATTTACCGATTGTGAAATTTCCATTGCCCCCAACACCTGTGTTATCGTTGACGAAAAACCGCAGTTCATGACGGTCGATGACATTTTGCGCCGGTCCACGGATAACACGGTTCGATTGCTGAAGTGGGAGCTGGAATTACGGCTGGCGGAGTTGTCCGAAAAACTGTTTTTTGCATCGCTGGAGAAAATTTTCATCGAAAACCGCATTTACCGCCATATTGAAGAGTGCGAAACCTGGGAAGCCATTCTGCAAACCATCGATCAGGGACTGGAACCGTTTAAAAAGCAGTTGCTAAGGGAAATTACGGAAGAGGATATCATCCGCCTCACGGAGATCAAGATTAAACGGATTTCCCGGTACGATTCGTTCAAAGCCGATGAACTGATGCGTAATCTGCAGGAAGAAATTGACCAGGTGCAGTATAATCTGCAGCACCTCACCGATTTTGCCATCCGCTATTTTAAACGGCTTAAGGAACAATTCGGCAAGGGTCGCGAACGACGTACGGAAATCCGGTCCTTCGACACTATCGAAAGCTCCCAGGTGGCTGTGGCCAATGAAAAATTATACATCAATCGTAAAGAAGGCTTTATCGGCTATGGTATGAAGAAGGACGAATTTGTGCAGGAATGTTCCGATATCGACGATATTATTGTCTTTTTGCGCGACGGCAAATTTTTGGTTACCCGCATTTCATCCAAAGCCTTTGTGGGTAAAAATATCATTTATGCCGCCGTATGGACAAAAAATGATGAGCGCATGATTTACAACATGATGTACGTGGATGGTGATTCGGGAAAAACCTATGCCAAACGGTTTGCCGTTACATCGATTACCCGCGATAAAACGTACGATCTGACCAAAGGCAATAAAAACTCCCGGGTTTTATATTTTACGGCCAATCCCAACAGTGAATCGGAAGTGGTGACCGTGTATCTCAATCCTGCTTCCCGGGCCCGTAAAAAAGTGTTTGACTTTGACTTTGGCAGCCTGGATATCAAAGGCCGGGGTTCTATGGGTAATACGGTAACCAAATATGCCGTAAAAAAAATAACCCAGAAAGAAATCGGTCGTGCCACGCTCGGTGGACTGGAGCTATGGTTTGACGATACAACCGGGCGCTTAAATACGGAGGGCAGAGGTCAGCAACTGGGCACGTTTGACGGCGATCAGCTCATATTATCCATCTATAAGGACGGCAGTTACATGCTCACCGATTATGACCTGAACAATCGTTACGACACCACGAAACTGGTATTGATTGAAAAGTTTGACGGAAGTCGAATCGTTTCCGCTGTGTATTATGATGGTCAGAAAAAAAACTTTTTTGTCAAACGGTTTCAAATCGAAACGCTGACCCTCAACAAACCTTTTAAATTTATAACCGATACCAAAGATTCCGCTTTGATCGTGGCCACCACCGATGATCAGCCCTGGATTGAAGTGGAATATTTGAAAGGCCGGGCAAAAGAGAAACATACCGAAAGGCTGGATCTCACCCAACGGGTTGACGTTAAAGGCTGGAAAGCGCGGGGCAATCGCCTGAGTCCATACCGGGTAACCTACGCCGGTTTGATCGATAATCATTCTGATTCAACCGGATCCGAACAAAACCGCTCTCCAGACGAAAACAAGCAGAGTGAACCGGATGAACCGGCCCCCGAAAAATCCAATTCCACCCGGCAAAGCCATTTATTTAATGATCCGAAAAAATCCTAGAATAACATCAACTGTGCGAAATTATATCACTTATAATTCCGTTTAGTTAAAACGTTCTTTAAAATGAAGCCGGAGACCGATTATATGTTTGCATCGTACGCTTTTATACCATCAAAGACCGTTAAATGGTTTTTATTATCGACCGCCTTTATGCTGGTTTCTGCGGCCGTAGCCGGAAACGACGACCTGTATGTTCCCATCAACATTGAGGATACCTACAAAAAGGGAACCCGTTCGAAAGACGGCACACCCGGACCCCATTACTGGCAGAATCATTCCAAATATACGATTCATGCGGAATTGCAGCCTCATACCGGTTTGGTGCGCGGTTCACAATCCATCGTCTATCATAACGAAAGTCCCGATACACTGCATCAGATTGTATTTCGCATGTATCAGGATATTTTCAAGAAAGGCAGTATGCGGGACTGGCCGGTGCATACCGAAGACCTGCATGATGGTATGCAGATTGAACGTATTCTGATCGAAAATGACCCCTTATCCCTGAGTGATGAATCATCCAATATCCGGCGGCGGGGCACCAATCTTTTTCTGAATTTAACAGATCCTCTGCTGCCCGATAGTGAACTGAATCTGCAAATTGACTGGCATTTTAACATTGCCCGGAAGTCCAAAATTCGTATGGGCCGTTACGACACGACGGCTTACTTTGTGGCCTACTGGTTTCCGCAAATTGCGGTTTATGATGATATTGACGGCTGGGATACGTTCAATTTCGGTGGTCTGCAGGAGTTCTATAATGATTTTTCGGATTTTAAGGTACATATCACCGTACCGCGCGATTTTCTGGTATGGGCCACCGGCACGCTGCAAAATCCGCAGGATGTGCTGACGCAGCCCTTTCTCAAGCGTTATCAGCGGGCCCGGCAATCCGATACCGTCTACACTATTGTCACGGCCGACGATCTGGCCCATAATCAAATTACCAAACGCCCAAAAGGTGGTAAAAATACCTGGACATTCAAAGCGCAGCGGATACCGGATTTTGCCTTTGCCATCAGTGATCATCATTTATGGGACGGTAAGCAGGTAGCGCTTGATGATGGCCAAGACGTGTTTGTAGCATCGGCTTATAAAAAAGAATCCAAAGATTTTTATGAAGTAACCGAGATTGCCGGTAAAACCGTGCGGTATTTTTCCGAGGAACTGCCGGGTATCCCCTTTCCTTTTCCGGAAATCACTATATTTAACGGTCGCGGGGGCATGGAATTTCCCATGATGGTCAATGATGGTTCCACCTCTACCCGCCCGGCCACCGTCGGCCTGACCAGTCATGAAATTGCCCACACGTATTTCCCGTTCTACATGGGTACCAATGAACGTAAATATGCCTGGATGGATGAAGGCTGGGCAGTCATGCTGCCGTTTGAACTGCAGGCCCGGTTAGCCGATTACGATCCCATAAAAAAGATTGTTGACCGGTATGCCAAAACTGCCGGCGAAGAGTTGGATCTGCCCATGATTGCCACCACTATTGTGTTTGGCTCCAATGCCTACCGACCCGGTTATCGCACCAGCGCTTATACCCGTCCCGGTCTGGCCTACCTCTACCTGCAGGATGTCTTAGGCAACGAAACCTTTAAAAAAACGCTGCAGGCATTCATGCAGCGCTGGAAAGGCAAACATCCCATGCCGTTCGATTTCTTTTATACCTTCAATGAGGTCAGCGGTCAAAATTTGAACTGGTTCTGGAAACCGTGGTTTTTTGAGTTTGGCTATCCCGATTTAACGATTGATGACGTGCAGCAAAACGATGATCGGCTTACATTCCGGGTGCGTAAAAACGGACGGTTACCGGTTCCTCTAAACGTTAAATTTGTTTACGCGGATGGATCAAGCGACAGTTTGCATTTCTCTACCAATATCTGGAAAACCACGGACACCTTTGAGAAAACCATCCAAACCGATAAACCGTTGCAAAAACTGGATATCAATCATCCGCATGTACCGGATGTGCATAAATCCAATAATATTTATGAACCTTAAATCGAACGATGGACCGTACCATCATTATTGAGATAGGGGGTATCGTGTTTTATATAAAAAACCGAATTTATTACAGGACTACATTCCTGTTAATCCTGACCGCCCTTACACTTTCCTGTAACGGGCAAAATGCCTCATCCAATGACAATCCGGGCATTACCGTACCGCCGGGATTTTCCGTTTCCGTCTTTGCCGATAATCTGGGCCGGGCCCGCCATATCACGGTTAATGATAACGGGGATGTGTATGTGGCTTTGCGCACGCCCAATCAGGGCGGCGGTATTGTGGCCCTGCGGGATCAGAATAACGACGACAAAGCGGATGTGGTACAATATTTCGGTAAATACAGTGGCACAGGTATCGATATTCACAACAACCATCTGTATTTTGCCTCCGATACCGCGGTGATGCGCTATGCCATGACTGAGGGGGAGTTAATCCCCGAACCACAGGCCCAGTTTATCGCCGGGGGATTCATTGCTGAACGGCAGCATGCAGCCAAGCCCTTCACCTTTGATGATCAGGGCAATATCTATGTCAATGTGGGGGCGCCGGCCAATGCCTGCCAGGAGCAAATGCGTACGCCCGGATCGCCGGGTATGGACCCCTGTCCGCTACTGGAGCGCTTTGGCGGCATCTGGCGTTTTGATGCCGCTCAAACGGGGCAGAAACAAAAGGTGCACGGCTTTCATTTTGCCACGGGCATCCGCCATGCCGTAGCCATCGACTGGAATCCGGCCAGCGGCAAACTGTATATTGTTCAGCACGGCCGGGATCAGCTGCATCAGTTATTCCCTGAATTGTTTACAGAAAAACAAAATGCCGAGTTGCCTGCCGAGGAGTTTTTTTTAGTGGAAGAGGGGGCCAATTTCGGCTGGCCATATTGCTATTACGATCAGATACAGGGTAAAAAAGTACTGGCGCCGGAATACGGTGGCGACGGGCAAAAAATTGGCCGCTGCGGTCAATTTGAATCGCCCATCATGGCGTTCCCCGGTCACTGGGCACCCAATGATTTATTGTTTTATCATGGTGAGGGATTTCCGCAAAAATATAAAGACGGCGCTTTTATTGCCTTTCACGGTTCATGGAACCGCGCCCCCTTAGAGCAAAGAGGTTATAACGTGGTATTTGTGCCGTTCGAAGGGGATAAACCTGCCGGTGATCATGAAATCTTCGCCGATGGTTTTACAGGAAAGGAGTCCATTTCCAGTCCCCGGGAGGCCCGTTTTCGGCCGATGGGTCTGGCCCGGGGACCGGATGGGGCACTGTACATTTCCGACTCCGTCAAGGGTCGCATCTGGAAAATAACCTATGCCCGCTAAACAATCGATTGGTTGATAAAAAAAGATGGTTAAACCTATTGGGATGCATGATTGAGAACCCTATAGGTATCAAAACACCGCTTTATCAATAAGGCGTTTTTCAATGTGTGAAAGGACAGCTTATGCTAAAAAAAATGTTTGTTTCAAGTATTATCCTGGCTGTGGTGGTCGCTTGTAGTACTGTGCCCATCACGGGACGTAAACAACTGAACGTGATTCCCAAATCGCAGATGCATGCCATGAGTTTCAATTCCTATGACGATTTTCTATCCCAGCATGAAGTGATTGAACGGGGTGCCGATGCCCGCATGGTGAAAACAGTGGGAAACAAAATTCAAAAGGCCGTGGAACGCTATTTTGATGAGCAGGGCATGTCGTCCCACCTCAGCGGCTATGACTGGGAGTTCAATCTTGTAAAAGACCAAACCGTTAATGCCTGGTGTATGCCCGGCGGTAAAGTGGTGATTTATACCGGTATCTTACCGGTTACGCAAGATGAAGCCGGTTTAGCGGTTGTTATGGGCCATGAAATTGCTCATGCCATTGCCGGACATGGTAATGAACGCATGAGCCAGGGTATGATGATGCAACTGGGCGGTATGGCTCTGGATAAAGCTCTGGAAGAAAAGCCGGAGCAAACCCGTCAGCTGTTTATGGCCGCTTTTGGTCTGGGGGCTCAGGTGGGGGTAATGC
>WJIP01000375.1 GCA_014730185.1 Caldithrix sp.
GGGTATAGATATTTTGTTACAATCTCTCTCTGAAATCGATTCAAAAATTCCTGTATTATTTATCGGCGGAAAAAATGAATCCGAAATTGAGCAGTTTAAACAATACGTCCGGCGTTATAAAAATGTTGATCATGTTATAGTAACGGGGTGGTTATCAAAAAAAGAAATGCGCCCCTATCTGGAACAAACTTTAATCGGTGTTTTACCGTTGCAGTCTACCTTTTTTAACCGGTTTATTACATCACCGCTCAAATTGTTTGATTATTACAGTTATTCGATTCCTGTCGTTGCTTCAGATTTACCCACCACGCGTTCATTGATTAAGGCAGGTGAAACCGGTTTATTGTTCGAACCGGGCAATGCCGAAGAGCTGGCCGAAGCTGTCAATACAATAATACATGATGAAAATCGATTGAAAAATATGCAACACGCCGTGGCCGAACACGCCCGGCAATTTTTATGGGAAAAGCGAGCGAAACGGATAAAGGAAATTTCAAGAGAAGTGCAAATACTATGATTGCTCTAAGTGCTGTCATTATTACAAAAAATGAAGAAGATAATATTGAACGTTGTCTGCAATCACTAGACTGGGTGGACGAAATTGTGGTTGTGGATAGTGGCTCGACAGACCGAACGGCTGAAATCTGCCGCGAAAGAGGCTGTCGTTTGATTGAAAGCGCCTGGCTGGGTTTCGGAAAAACCAAACAATTAGCTGTGCTGCAGGCTACCCATGACTGGGTATTATCCATCGACGCCGATGAGCAAGTAACCGATGCTCTCCGTGATCAGATTATAAAAAATTTATCGGAATCACCGTCCGTTACCGGATATCGTATTCAACGACGTTCATATTATTTGGGAAAATTAATTCGATTTTCCGGTTGGAATAAGGACTATCCCCTGCGCCTGTTTAATAAACAATTCGGCAATTTCAATGATCATCAGGTACACGAATATGTAGATCTGCAGGGTAATACTTCCGTCATCGATTCTCATCTTCTGCACTATCCCTATAAGAGTATTGCCCTACACGTCCAAAAATTAAACCGGTATGCGCAACTGGGAGCGGCTGAAGCCTATAAAAAAGGCCAACGATCTACGCCGTTGCACGCCATCCTTAGTGCTAAATTCAAGTTCATCAAAATGTATTTGCTAAAGGCCGGTATCCTCGACGGGTATGCGGGGCTGGTTCTGGCTGTTAATTCAGCCTATGGAGTCTATCTCAAGTATATTCAATTATGGCAAAAAGAAAAATGAAAATACTCCATCTGGATACCGTAATGGAATGGCGAGGCGGGCAACAACAGGTAGCCTATTTATTAAAGGGACTGAACGAACAAAATGTTGATATCGGTTTGGTCTGCCAGCCGGAAAGTCCCTTACAAAAATATATTGAAACAACTGAAATACCTACTTTTGCTATAGAGAGGCATAATAATTGGGATGTCACGGCTGCACGACGGGTGGGCAAGCTAATCCGTAAATATGAATTTCATATTATACACGCTCACTCTTCTCACGACCTCAACCTGGCTCTGTTATGCCGGTTAATGAATTCGGATATTAAAATAATCAATACGCGGCGAGTGGATTTTTCTGTACACAAACCGTTGATTGGTACGTTTAAATACAATAATTCACTGGTAGACAAAATTGTTTGTATCTCCGGAGAAATCCGCCGTATACTCATAAGAGACGGGATACCTGCGCATCGTTTGACGGTTATTCCCAGCGGTATAGACAGGCATCGTTTAGAACATGTTGCTCCTCTGGCCGATTTTTATAGACGATACAATATCCCTGAATCACATGTCATTATTGGCACGGTAGCCGCATTAGCGGATCACAAAGATTACCCAACATTGCTGCAAGCCGCAAAACGGGTTTTGAGTAAAAAACCCAACATAACCTTCTGTGCCGTGGGAAAAGGGCCATTGGAAAAAAAAATAAAATCTCAGGCCGAACAACTTGGATTAAGCAAACAATTTGTTTTTACCGACTTTCAGGAAAACGTTGGAGCGTTTCTCAAACGCTTTGATATTTTTGTACTGGCCTCTAAGATGGAGGGCATGGGTACATCCATTTTAGATGCTCAATCGGTGGGCTTACCGGTTGTGGCCACAAGAGCCGGTGGTATCCCGGAAATGATTGAGGACGGGCATAACGGTATTTTGGTGGATATACAAAATCCCAAAGCCCTAGCCGATGCCCTTCTTGAACTGATTGCACAGCCTGGCCTTAGAAAACAAATGGGTCAACAAGCTCTCCAGACCGTTAAACGATTTGATATTATCAATACCGTAAGGCAATACAAAAAATTATATCAGGAATTGCTGGATAAATGATAATTCCGACTGAGTACGTTAAAAACGGTTTTCGGATGAATTTCCAGCATACAACGGAAATGTTTTTCCGGACACTTTTTGCCTCCATGTTTAGCGCAGGGTCGACAGTATAAGTGCTCGTTTTCAAAAACCACATCATTTTCCCGGAAAGGAAAAAAACCAAAAGACCTAACTGTTGGACCAAAAATCGCATAGACATCGGTTTGCATAGCATTGGCGATGTGTAAAGCCCCACTGTCATTGGTTACCACAACACTACACTGCTGGATGGCCGCAGCCGATTCCAGTAACGATAATTTACCAGCCAGATTAACCGCGTGTTGCGCACCGGATTTTTCTATTATAGACCGGCAAAGGGTTTGCTCATGCCGACTACCGATAAAAATGCACTGTGCGTTATGTCTATCAAGTAAGTCGGTTAGAGTAATGAAATACGATTGAGGCCAGCGCTTGGTGGGCCAGACCGATCCGGGAGCGATCCCGATCCGGATTGGAACTTGTCCCCCTTTTGACAACATATTTCTGACATTCTCGAAATCTTCCGTTAATGGAAATAATTCTGTTTGCCGGTCAAATGGTTTTGCAGTGAATACCGACATTAATTGTAAATTACGGTCGATTTCCAGTTGATTCGCAAGGTAGTCTATCCGGTCCGTTAATAGATAACGGGCGAAATGACGATTAAATCCGATCCGTCGCGGAATACCACTGCATTTCATAAGTAATGCGCTGGTCATAGAGCTGTGCGGTGCTAATGCTAAATCATAATTAGTAGCTCTCAGTTGTTTTAACGTCTGAACAAATGCTTTCCTTTTCTGGTCCCGTTTATCAAAACGGATAATGTGCTGTATATGCGGGTTATTATCCAGCAGCGGGGCTGTTTGCGGAATAACCATAATATCAATTTGGGTCTGTGGAAAAAAATGCCTGGCTGCGCGGATAAGCGGTGTTACCAGAATGGTATCGCCTATGAAGGCTGTCTGAATGATCAAAATTTTATTGTATGTATCGTTGGGAAGCGTTTCATGCTCCATCATAATGAGATACTCCATTGCGCTGAATTAATTCCCGGAAAAATTGCTCATAGCGGTCAATAGTGCGTTCGATGGAAAAATCCTGTAATGCAGTTTTTTTGGCGTTCGTAATACATTTTTTTCTAAGGTTAGGGTCATCTAAGAAACGCAGAATGTAATCAGCCAGTTCTCGGGTATCCTTCGATTCAAACAGCAGTCCATTTTTTTCGTGGTCTATAAGATCAGCATTACCGGCTGCCCGGGTGGCAATGACGGGTACACCCATAGCCATTGACTCTAACAGTGACTGGGATAAACCCTCGGTCACCGAGGGCAGGACCTTAACATCAAACAATGGATAATAGTACAATATTTCTTCGGGTTTAAGGCGGCCTGTATAGATAATTCGATGCGGAGGACTGATACGCTTACGAATTAATTTATATTGCTCCCGCTCATCGACGCCCACCAAGATAAGTGTCATTGGTCGGGTGATGTGTTCGAGGGCAAGCAGCAATTGTTCCTGTTGTTTATAGCGGGAAACACACCCGATGACAATATCATTATGGGACAGATGGTGTATTTTACGTAAATCTTCGGTGTGGTTCGGATTTTTGAGTTGATATTTTTCAGCCGGTGTACCATTGTGAATGACGACTATGTGATCGGATGGTAATCCCAGCTCAATCAGTTTTTGCTTGACCCCCCGGCTGACGGCAACAATTTTAGCGGTGAATCGACTTTGAAGCCAGGTGGTCAGGCTGTAATTCTGTTTACCGGTCTGTCGGCGGGTATGTATGACTAAGGCATTAAACCGGAATAGGATTTTACCTAGGATGGTTATGTAACGATCAATACCAGACTGGGCATTGATAATTTCAATGTGTTCGGAACGGACCAATTGAGTGATTTGTCGCATCGTTTTCCAGTCCGCTTTATGTTTAAACGGCATCGGTACAGCAATGGCCGGAGAAGGTTGCAACAATTTGTAAAGCAATGATTCCTTTTTGCAACCTACATATACTTTATGCCCCCTTTTGGCCAATCCCTTAGCTAAATAAAAAATAGATTGTGTGGAGCCGGCTATGCCTCCCTGATGCGTTAAAAATAAAATATTCATATTTGATTTGCTAAAATGTTATTCATCTGCAGGTATAAATTTTGTAAAATCCAAATCTGGATAACCAGACAGCACTGTATAAATAGGATATTAAAATGGCATCGATCCTGTTTTAATGATTCACGTAACCCAAATCCAATAATTTAAAAAATTTGTATATTAGGATAGTTGGGTGTTAAATTCAAATTTTTTATTGAATTATTAAGCATAAATGGGCATTAAAAAGATTCTATATCATGGTATTTAAGCAACTGGAATTAAAAAGCCGATCTTACATTGATTATTGGTATCAACTTAGTTTTAATGGCGACCGAACGGATACCAGTAAAATCCGCACAATCGGCTTGCTGTTGGGTCCTTACCGCAATTTAACGACATTAACCGCCAGCATTATGGCCCTGCATCCCAATTGTCAGGTACTTAATCATGCAGGGGACCGGATATTTGCCAACCGGAAGGTTAATTTTTTCAATCGTTTTGATAAACAGATTTTGGATAATTTCTTAAAATATGCTCTGAAAATATCACAGGGTGGTAAACGCGGCAATCGTGGTGGATCCATAACTCTCTCCCATGCTTTCGCTAATCATAAAGGGATACGTGACCTGTATAAGCGACGATATGGGGAGGCCCGAATCAAAGAAAATGTATACTGCCTTTTCTGGAAAGAATCACTACGTACGTCGAATTACCTTCGCCATCACCAAATCGATTTGAACACCTTTTTTGAGCATAATAGTCTCGCCCGGTTTCTACTGCCCATTCGTAATCCGCTGGATTGCGCGATTTCAAATATTAAAACAGGTCATGCTAACCTTTTTTACGATACCGACCCAACTGATGTCAGACAGGTCGTGGATGCCGTTCTGGATGAGATCCGCTGGGTATTGGAATTAAAAGAACGTTTCCCGGAGCGTTTTTTTGTGTACACAGAAAAACAATTTGATGCAGATGTGCTGAGAGAAATGGCAACATTCTTTAGTCTTCCCATCGATGAACAATGGATTAAAGATGCAATGAACTCCTTTAAAATTAAAAAGACCTATATTTATGAAAATGAATGGATAGATCATTATTTAAAATCGTTAAATCAACACCTGCGTAATCATCCTCAGATGATGGAAATCCTGAAGGCATTTATTGAATAAAATGAATGGATTATACTTAAAAGAATCATTTCCGCATTTACGTTTACGAGCGAAGAAGATAATAGGTGTTCATCGGCGTAATCATTATCCGAACGGTAGGATAGTACACGATTATAAATGCATATTTATCCATATTCCAAAAACGGCCGGAAATAGTGTAACCCGGGCATTGGCCGCATTGCCCCAGAAACAGTCGAACCTTTCGCCGAAAATCGGAAAGCACGCCAAAGCATACGAGGTCAAATATTTGCTTGGGGAAGCGATCTGGAATGAATATTTCACCTTTGCCTTTGTCCGCAATCCATGGGACTTGATGGTATCCAGTTATCATTGGTGGTTACAAAAAGCAGGGCGTTTGTCAACAAGATATCAACGCCACGCCCGGAGAATACAAAAAATGGACGGTTTTAACGCTTTTATCCAATCTCACTATGGCCAAAAAATGATCAATGAACGGCACGGGGATATCTTCGATTGGATTAGCGAAGATGGGAACATAATAGTGGATTTTGTTGGTAAAGTGGAAACCCTGCAGCAAGACTGGAAAAAAATTTGCCGTCAAATCGGTGTGGAAGCTGCTGATATCGGCCACATCAATAAAACGAATGGTCTGGAC
>WJIP01000376.1 GCA_014730185.1 Caldithrix sp.
CTATTTGATTCGGCTCATATGAAAACCGTACAGAACATTGTAAATTACCAGAACAATCGGGTGGATGCACTGATCCGTCAATTCAAAGAGAATAATCTCTCAGCCGACCGGTGCCGGTATTGGCATGCCATTGAAAAGGTGATTATACGGGATTGTCCGGTGAGTATTTTATATCATAAAAAAGATATTCATGTGTTGTCCGAACGGATTCGGAACATCCGCTTGAACAGGGATTATTTTTTAAAAGATATAAACCTTTGGTATAGCGTTAAAAGCAATGAGTGAGGAGCTAACAAGTGCCAGACAAAAAAGTTTTAGTCGTTGATGACGAGGAAGATCTGACCTGGTCGATTGCCAAACATCTGTCCAAAGATAGTGATAAATATTCATTGACCACGGTAAACGACGGGGATAAAGCGTTGGATGTATTGACCCAGTATCCCGTAGATTTGGTGATTACGGATATCCGTATGCCGGAAATTTCCGGTCTGGATCTGCTTCTACAAATTAAGGAAAACTATCCCAACACAAAAGTGATTATCATGACGGCTTACGGGTCTTCGGAAGTGCAGGATGAGGCCAATCGACGGGGATGCTTCAAGTATATCGAAAAACCCTTTGAAATTAAAGAACTTCGGCAGCTCATTTTGAGTGCCCTGCAGGAGAAGAAAGGATTTGACGGGCAAATTTCCGATTTCAATCTTAGTGATCTAATTCAAATGAATTGCCTGGGACGGCTAACCAACGCCCTGGAAGTGGTTAATGATAATCAGCGCGGTATTATCTACTTTAAGGATGGTAATATTGTACACACCGAGCTGGGTTCAATGGAAGGCGAAGAAGCCTTTTATGAAATCATCAACTGGCAGGGCGGGGAATTTAGTGTAAATCGCAATGTAACGCCGCCCAAAGAAAGCATTATGAAGGGTTGGCAAACTCTGCTGCTGGAGGGACTTCGCCGTTCCGATGAACGTCGTAATAAGGCCGAGGGCGATGATAAAAAAGATAAGGCAAGCCAAAATAAAAAAGTGCTCCTTGATCGCCTGGTTGAGCAGAAAGGTTTTAAAGTGGTAGCCGTGTTCGATGCCGAGGGATTTCCGGTTTTATCGTCAACCGCTAAGAAGGATGCCGCAAAGATTTCCGTAGCCGATATTGCACCGCTGGTCACCGATCTCAAAGATCAGATCAGTAATATCAAAGAAGCTATGGAAATGGGCCGTGAACAGGATTTTTCTCTCGCTTTTGAAAACGGCAATGTATATCTACGCAGCTTTGAAAAAGTTAATGAATATCTGCTTATTGTGGCCGATCAGACCGTGACGCAGAGCCTCATACGCATGGAAGCTAAAAAACTGCAAAAGAATTTTTTGGATAACAACTAAAGCACAGACGCTCTTAGTTTGGAAACCCGGGTAGAGATGAATGAATTACCTAGGCTTAATCTCTAATGCCTCCGGATAATCAGTGGTGTTCAGCCATGTATGCAGATGGTCTTTGTATTCCGGCAGATACTTTAAAACCCGTTTTTCCAGGCCTGTATAATCAATGGATGACAACATAAACAATTCTTTGATGAAGCGATCAAAGGATGCGTCACCCATGTTTTGCCACAAATCAAAAAAGAATAAACGTACCCGGTCGGATAAAATAAAACGGTCTTTGTATAAACCAATTTCATCGGCCTTGATGTCCACGATCGGTTTTTCTTCCGGCAGTGCAAAACCGCGTCTGTTTTTCCCGGTGCTTTTTTTCCGTAGGTATTGTTGTTCCAAGCGCTGCATATATTTCCCTAAATCGAACGTTGTATCGGGCAGGATTTTCGCTAAACCGTAAAGATGAAAGAAGGCGGGAAAACCCTCCACTATTAAAGCATAGAAGGGATTCTCCTTTTTGACCGGAAGGATTACATAGGGATGGACCAGCTCATGGGCGATAGTTAGTTTGCAGTTGATATCCTCGTGGAAATGTTGGTAAACACCCTGTGACATACCGATCATGTTAAGACTGGAAATATTACCGTACCTAGGCAATTCCATGATATACAGCGTAGAAGAATCCTGTACGCTGCGCAGATGGGTTTTGTAGAATTGTTTTAACTTTGCAGCAAAGCCCATGATATCCCGGGCTATTTTTTCGTTGGTTGTATAATAGACAGCAATGTGATTATCTTTAACAACATTATAGCGGCGAGCCGTACATTGTATGTCGGACACGCGTGCATATCCCGGCCGCCACACAGCCTCATAGCGATCCTTATGATACGTTTCCTGTAGCAGCTGTCCACCAACCACACAACGGAAGTGATTGGGCAGGGTTACTCTGATCTTCTGAAAGTCCACCTGATAGCGATCGTCAGTTTGTCCCTTAAAAACGGGAAACCACAGGGAGTAACCATAAGCCCGCAGGTAGACGCCGTCATGACGGTTGATGCGCATATAATCGGATAAGCTGCGGGCTTTGGAGGCATGCATAAATCCGGAATAATAAATGGTCAGAGTATTTGATGCCTGCAGGGCTTGCGGCATTATTGTGGTTTTAACAGCAACCCGGCTGTAATCGTAGCGGTACAAAATTTTTTCCGATTGATAGCCAACAGTCCGGTTGCCGTTACGCACGGAATCGATTTTAAGCTCCCCATGCATATAAAAAACAACCGTATCGGCCGGCGTCTCCGACCATTCAACCTCAGCAGTGCCTCTCATAAAAGCATCTTGGTTAACCGGATATCCCCACATTTGGGTGTCCCTGGGAAAAAAATGTGCGGTAACACGATAGCTTTTCAAATGCTGGGCATTAAGCTGGAGGGCCGCAATCAAAAATATCAGGCTGAATCCTATTGATGATAAGCTCTGCGTTCTGCATGACATATAATATTTCTTTGCTAAGTTTTTTTAAGGGTTAAAGGTAATATTCAAAAATCTTACCGGCAAGTCGTAAATCCGGTGGTAAAGCTGTTGGTCAATGATAACCGGAAACCAGCTGCCGCCACACGTTTGCCCTCTGTCCATTATCGGTTGCTGCGACCCCCAGATAATAACCATCCTCACAAATGAAATCAGTGAATACATTATTGATACGGTTATTCAATAATGTATCTCCAGATACGGAAAAGACGTATTTTTCGATAGATATATCCAACGCGCAATCGGGTGTGTACAATGGTGATGTATCCGTTATGCAACTTAACAAACCCACGATGACGATCATCCTAGACCGGACGTGAAACGGGTAAACATGGATGGGTCCTCTTTACCGTGTTATAAGCAACTGGTTATTGATGCATTTATGATTTCTTGTTTGTTGAAAAAGTCTGCTTTAGTCCGTCTACAAAGTATCATGAACATTTTATTCCGAATGCCGATTGCTGATAATTGAACACCTCATGCAACAGAATCTATAATAATCATTTTACAAAAACAAACTCTGTATCACAATTGTTTGCAGCGATAACGTTTAATTTCATACCTGAAGCGGGCTTTTAATTGCACCTGAAAATGGTTACATTAACGATAAGCACCGAAGCGGAAATCAAAACGAAAGATAAGCGCAATGGCACGATCGATAATCATCATAGTCATGTTAACGGCTGTCGGATTGATACGGGGCCAGCACTCTTCGCTGGTCATCAATGAAGTTATGCCGGCCAACAGTCAAATCCTGGCCGATGAAGACGGCGACTATCCGGATTGGCTGGAACTGTATAATGCCGGAGATCAAAACCGATCACTGGCCGGTTACACCTTAGCGGATGACACGTCGGATGGCGGGGCATGGACTTTCCCCCGCATAAGTTTAAGTTCGGGCCAACATTTATTAGTGTTTGCCTCCGGTAAAAACCGTGCCGCCCCGCCCCTGCACTGGGAAACGGTCATCGACCAGGGGGACTCCTGCCGCTATACAGTGGCTACGGCCCAAACCCCGGTTCAATGGATCGATCCTGCTTTCAATGATGCAACTTGGTCCACAGGGCCAACGGGTGTCGGTTACGGCGACGGCGATGACGCCACCGTCATTGATGCCGCTATGGCGGTGTACCTGCGCTGTCGTTTCTGGGTGGACGATACGGCCCATGTCCGGCAGATGCTTTTGCATATGGATTACGACGACGCCTTTGTGGCTTATTTAAATGGCCGGGAGATCAGCCGGACCAATATCGGTACTACGGGTCAGCAGCCGGCTTACAATGCCGGAGCCGAGACCTGGCGGGAAGCCATTATGTATCAAGGGCAACCGCCGGCGCGTTTCGAAGTGATGCCCGGTCTTGATCATCTGCAGCCGGGATGGAATGTGCTGGCAGTACAGGTGCACAACTACGATCTGAATTCGTCGGATATGACTAGCATTCCTTTTCTGACGCTGGGTTTGACGCAGATTCCGGAGGAAGCACGGGGACCAAATCCCTTGCTTAACCTGCCGGTATCTCAACTGCACACCGATTTTAAAATCCAGTCCGCCGGAGAAATTTTGGTGCTACGTGATTCTCTGGGCCATACGTTGGACAGTTTATTTACAGACAGCATTCCCGCCGGTTACACCCGTGGCCGGCAACCGGATGGCAGCAGCAACTGGCTTTATTTCGATCAGCCCACACCGGGCGCGTCCAATACAGCATCGGGCGTACCCCGTTTTTCGCCTGAAGTACAGGTCTCCGCGGCCGCCGGATTATACAATGGCCCCTTGACCGTAGGCCTGAACACGGAACCATCCGGCGAAAAAATATACTATACCACCGACGGATCGGTGCCGGATTCCGCTAGCGGTCAGCGCTATCAATATCCTCTGACGTTTAATGAGACCACCGTATTACGGGCCCGTTCCATAAAAACCGGCGCACTGCCCGGTCCGGTACGTACATGCACTTATCTCATTGATGAACAAATCCATCTGCCGGTGGTCTCCCTCAGCACGGCTCCCGCCCATCTGTGGGACGAGCAGGAGGGCATCTATACCGCAGGGCCCAACGCCGAATCGGCATTCCCCCATTTCGGGGCCAATTTCTGGCAGGACTGGGAGCGGCCCGTGCATATGGAATGGCTTGATGCAAACGGACAACTGGTTTTTGACGAAAATGCCGGTATGAAAATTTTCGGCGGCTGGAGCCGTGGATTTGCCCAGAAATCACTGGCTATTTATTTCCGCAGTATTTATGGTACACCGCAGCTCAATGCCCGCCTGTTCCCCGATATGCCGGTCGAACAGTTTGAGGCCGTTGTCCTGCGTAATTCCGGTAACGACTGGACTTCCACCCTAATGCGGGACGGCTTAATGCAAACCCTTGTACGCCATCGTGATTTCGAGAAGCAGGCCTATCGTCCGGTGGTGGTGTTTCTTAATGGTCAGTATTGGGGTGTTCATAATTTGCGGGAAAAAATTAACGAACATTTTATTGCCAGCCATCATCCGGTAGATCCGGATGAAATTGATATGCTGGAAAATAATCAAACCGTAATTCATGGGAGTCGGCAGCATTACAAAGAACTGATCGACTATCTGCAAACCCATGATCCTGAAGCGCCCGCCACTTTCGAATTCGTAAGTTCTCGTATGGATGTGTCGTCCTATATCGATTATATGACGGCACAGATTTATTTTGATAACCGGGACTGGCCGGGTAACAATATCAAGTATTGGCGACCGCAGACCGCGGAAGGCCGCTGGCGGTGGATTTTATACGATACCGACTTCGGATTTGGTATGTGGGATACACAGGCTTACGATGACAACACCTTGCAATTTGCTCTTTCCGAGGACGGTGCGGACTGGCCTAATCCGCCCTGGTCCACGTTTTTATTTCGCCAACTGGTCCAGAACGAAACCTTCCGGAGCATGCTGCTTAATCGTATTGCCGATCACCTGAACAGTGTGTTTACAAAAGAGGTGGTACTGGCGACGATTGACCGTTTACAGAACGCTATTATCGATGAAATGCCCCGCCATTTGCAACGCTGGCAAAAGGATTACAGTTACTGGCAGGGTGAGGTGCAACGCCTGCGTGATTTTGGTAGGTATCGAGGTGCGCATATGTTTGCCCATGCCATCCGAGAATTTGATCTGGATGGTGTCATTCAACTCACGGTGGATGCCGACAGCGGGGCAGGGGGCAGTGTCAGGGTCAATACAGTGTCCGTCGATTCCTTTCCCTGGAAAGGACAGTATTTTGCCAATATACCATTTACGGTGACCGCTGTGCCGGCAAATGGATACCGTTTTGCCGGATGGACGGGTTACCAGCAGACCAGTGAATCACAAATACAGATTTCCGCTAATAGTTCGGTTGATTTGACAGCCAGCTTTGTGCGCAGGCAGGGCGTGTCCCCTGTTGTCATTAATGAAATCAATTATCATCCGGCTGAGGATTTCGAATGTGAGGACTGGGTGGAATTGTATAACACCACAGACCAGGAGCTGGATTTCAGCGGCTGGACGCTGCGGGACGGAGATATCACTCATACATTTGAATTTCCGCAGAATACCAAATTGCCGGCCGATTCATTCCTGGTGGTGGTACGGGACAGCAGTGTCTTTAGCGCGTTTTTCCCCCATGTTCAACCGGTTTTGGGCGATATGAACTTCGGACTGGACGGCGCCGGCGAGATGGTACGTGTCTACGATGCCGCCGGTATGCTGGTCGATTCCGTTAATTATGATGATGAAGCTCCCTGGCCCGTGGAAGCCGACGGACAGGGGCCTACTTTGGAGTTGGTTAATCCGGCAAGAGATAACAGCCTGGCTAAGAATTGGGCGGCGTCCTCAGGGTACGGTACTCCTGGTGAAATTAACCATATGTACACTACCATCAAGAATCATCGGGTTCAGAAGGTACCTAAAAAATTCAGACTCTATGCCAATTACCCCAATCCATTCAATGCTCAAACGAGGATTCGGTTCGAACTACCGCAGACGGATCGTGTAACGGTACAAATTTATAACCTGCGGGGACAACTCCTGGATACTATTTTCCGGGGCAGGATGTCCGGCGGCCGGCATGTATTACCATGGCGTCCTTCGGTCAAAGTGTCCAGTGGATTGTATATCGTGCGCATTATGCTGGAGCAACAAAAAGTTAGCCGCACGCAAAAAATGTTACTGATCAAATAACCCGGGGGGACATAAAGAAGGCCGGTTACTGGCCGGCCTTCTTTGCTTAGAGATTTTTGGGCTATTTTACGCGCTGCATCACGGAAGATCCGGACCATTCCATGCCGGATGGATCCTGTCCGTGCATTTTGATGGTCATTTTTTCCTCATTCACTTTTTTAACAACACGTTTCATGGTACCCATGGCTTTGCTGGTCCAGGTCATTGTACTTTTGCCGTCTTCCATTGTACCGCTGCCTTTGGAAATATCCCGGTAACTATCGAACCAGTAGCCCATTGGCTCACCGGTCTGTGGATTTAGGGTCATAATGCCGATGCCGTAATAATCTTCCATCATCATTTCTTTCATTTTATCTTGGGGCATGTTCATCTTCTTTGCTGCCTGCTTTAAAGCATCTTCCTTGACCTCGGTGGTTTTGCCCTTATAATGCATAATCAGAAACTGTTTTCCAGGCCCCCATTCCACTTTCATCCAGTCTTTTGTTTTACCCATATTCGATTCACTGGTGCCTTTCCATTCGCCGATCATCCACTGATGCCAGCTGTCGTTAAGGGGCTGAGGCGGACCCGGGGGAGTTGATTCTTCTTGCTGCTCCTGGGCATTGACACTGAATATAAGTACCAATACCGCTGATATGGTTAATAAAGCTCTATAAATCATAGAACCTCCTTAATGCGTTAGGTGTGATTGGTTGGTTGTAAGCCTTCGGTTCTTTGCCGAAAGTTGCCCTAAAGTATATAAAGCGTATGGTCATTACAAGGAAAAAATATTTTTGTTATAAGAGTTCTAAGACAGAACATTCCAAACGATCCGGGACTTAAGGCGATACATAAAAAGACATTTTTTAATTGATTTTACAGCGTTGGATTGCCTATCTTCAGGGACAAATCGTTTTTATAGTGGTTGTCAATCTCGTGCTATAAAATGAAATTGCCTTTAATATTGAAAAGCAAAGGAGGTACAAATGAAATCACCAATCAACTTTAAAAATGTTGTAATCTGGTTTGTATTGGCGGTATCTTTAGTGGGGGCGGCCAGGTCCATGGCGGGTGACAAACAAATCTTATACCCCATGCGCAAGGCGTTCAAAATTGAACACGGACAGAAGTGGAAACAGGGTTTTATGGATCGGCAGGGGCGTATTATCATTGAACCGCAATTCTCCAAGGTCAAACCATTCACGGATGGTGTAGCCCGCGTGGCAGAAGCCGGTGAGTGGGGATTTATCGACCAAAACGGCCATTATCTGGTGAAACCGGTTTATAGCTGGACCGCAGATTTCAGCGAGGGTTTGGCTCAGGTGATGATTCGAAAAGAAGCGGGAGAACAGACGGATTTAAAAACGGCTTTTATTGATAAAAGCGGGGAGGTGGTTATTGATGCCAAATTCGATTTTAACAGCCGTAAAGAGGGTTATTTCAGAAACGGTCTGGCGCCGGTAGCTCAGGACGGTCAATGGGGATTTATCAATCCACAAGGGATTTTTGTAATTCCGAAACAGTTTAGCGATGCCCACAATTTCTCCGAGGGTTTGGCACCGGTGCAGAAAAACGGCAAGTGGGGCTATATCGATGTACAGGGTCAGGTGATCATAGATTTTACCTTTGAACGGGTTGCGGCATTCAGTGAAGGACTGGCCGCAGTCGTGCTTAATGGAAAGTGGGGGTTCATCAGTAAAAAGGGTGAAGTGGTAATTGATCCGGCCTTTGACTACCGCTATTATGGCACACCGGCCTTTTCTCAGGGAGTGGCCAATGTTATGCAGGGCGATCAATGGGGTTTCATCAATAAAAAAGGGGCATTCAAGATCGAACCGCAGTTTGAATTGGCCGCAGGTTTTAACGATGACTTGGCTAAAGTGATCCAGGATGGGCAATGCGGGTTTATCAACCAAACCGGCACGATGGTGATTGCCCCGCAATATATAACCGCAGAAGATTTTTATCACGGCCTTGCTTTTGTCATGGTTACTCAGAATCCGGATCGATACGCTTACATCGATACCAACGGACAGGTGGTATGGCAGAGTGATTAGTTACTGACGGACATCGGTTTTAGTTGTCGGTTAATGCAATGGAAGAGGCAATCATGCCGGATTATCAATTGCATTTAAAGTGCGCTACTAATCATTAGAGTGTTTTACGTAATATCAGAATGATACATCCGATATCTCTGCCAACTGTTAAGCATCGCATGCAGCTCAGTAGTGTATGTTGATGACTTCCATTTCCCTCGATATTAAAACAAAGGGAATGGGCAGGTAATCCTGTGTGGTGGTGAACACAGCACTTGTTCAAAAGGCAACGTAAAAAAGGTTTGCCTGTTTATGGCAGCGTTTAGGAAAGAAAAAAACGTCATCGATTATGGATGACGTTTTAAAACTGCGGGTTGCTATCGACTTAGTCGTTGGCAACTAATTTGATTGTAACTTCTGCATGCGTTTCTGCAGATCAGGGTTGGTGCGCACAGCCTGCATGATGGTTTTAAAACGCTGACTGGTCAGGTTTTCACCCTGAATGGCTGTTTTTAAATCCTTTTGCATCTCGTTGCGTATGGTTTGTACCTGTTGGGAAGCTTGCTGAGCTTTTTTGATCTGGGCGCCGGATGCACTCACTTCACCACTTCCCTGAGCATTACGCATTTGTTTGAGGATCTTATTATAGGTTTCCACTTTTAGACCATTGTCCTCTACAGCTACCATCATCTCTTTGTGAGCATTTCTTTGAATCGTTGTTACCTTGCCAAGAGCAGTATTAAAATTCTGCAATTCCTGATCGGTTACATTAACCTGCGGTTGTTGCATACGTTGCGGCTGCTGACTCACCGATTCCCGGGGCGCTAATGCAATCATCGTAAAAGCCAGAGTAAGGGTAATAAACTGAATCATCGTTGAACGAAACATGTATACCTCCATCGTTTGGAATTTAAGATTGAGCGCCTTCAACGTGCAGTTATTTGTGATGTTCCTGAATAATGAAATTTTAAATGTTCCTCGTAAAAAAATTTTTTACAGGAGAAAAATTATGGATTCTATTGGATTTGCGCTTGTTTTCAATTTAACCAACCGCTATTTTACTGAAGCATTTATAAATTTTGGTGTATCATCAAATAAAGCGCTATGATACAGTCTCTACTATGCATAAAACGACTCAACAGCAATTAGGCAGCAAGGGTGAACAACTGGCTGCGGCATTCTTAATCAAAAACGGTCATCGCATTATTCAACAGAATTTCCGCAGCGGTAGAAGTGAACTGGATATTATCAGTGTCTTTGGACAAACAATTGTTATATCCGAAGTTAAAAGTTATTTCAGCCCTCCATTAGGGGCCGCGGAATTGAGGGTGCATAAACATAAACAAAGACAGCTGATACAAGGTGCTTATGCCTTTCTGGACCAACATGAAGCTTATTCGGGTATGGATGTGCGTTTTGATGTAATCATTGTTGATTTCTCGAAGTATCCGGCAAAAATAACTATACATGAAGGTGCGTTCTGGGATGAGGATACCTGGCTTGCCTGATTTCATTTTAAAGGGAGTGCTA
Organism: Caldithrix sp.; assembly: GCA_014730185.1. GTDB lineage: Bacteria > Calditrichota > Calditrichia > Calditrichales > Calditrichaceae > WJIP01. The sequence continues at coordinate 10,644 of WJIP01000376.1, forward strand.
TGGAATTAAAGGAATATCGAACACTCTTTCCGGTAACCAGTCAGCAGATATATTTAAACCATGCCGCTATTTCACCGCTTTCAACCCGGGTAACGGATAAACTGGAATGGTATCTGGATGAACGTGGATTTGGTAAAATAGATGTTTATAAACAGGTCAGCGAAATCCGGGTAAATACCCGGCAAAGGCTGGGCCGGATGATTAATGCTGCGCCCAGGAATATTGCTTTTATTGGTAACACTTCGGAAGGTTTCAATTGGCTGGTCAACGGACTGCAATGGCAGGAGGGTGATCAGATAATTTTGACGGATTACGAGTTTCCCAGTAATGTATATCCGTTTCTCAACATGCAGAGGCACGGTGTGGAAATCGTCTATGTGCCCAATCGCCGTGGCTCGATCCATCTAGATGATATTAAGGCCAGCATTACACCAAAGACCAGACTGTTGTCCATCAGTTTTGTGGAATTTTCCAACGGCTTCCGCAATGATCTACCGGCCATTGGTCAATTGTGTAAAGAGAATGGCATCATTTTTTCAGTGGATGGAATTCAGGGCATTGGTGCGATGAATCTGGATGTGCAGCAATGTGGTATCGATTTCCTGTCCAACGGCGGTCACAAATGGCTGATGGGTATTATGGGTGCCGGTTTTATGTATATTAATGAACAACTGTTCGATCGGCTTACGCCGTCATTTACCGGTTGGTTAGCGGTGGAAGACAGCTGGAATTTTTTTGATTACGATCTGACCTTTCTACCCGATGCCCGGCGTTTTGAATACGGCACGTATAACTTTATGGGTTTAACGGGTTTGTCTGCATCCATCGAATTATTGATGGAAGCGGGTATAGAACGGATCGAAAAACATCTGTTGCAACTCGGTGAGCAACTGGTAAGCGGCTTAACGGAAACAGGGATGACGTTCATGGGTAGTGACCAGCGGCGGCACTGGTCGGGAATATATTCCTTCTCCGGAGATCATATCGAAGCATTATTTGAGGATTTAAAAGCTAACCAAATCATTGGTTCTCTGCGTAATGGAATGATACGGTTGGCTCCACATTTCTATAACACGAAACAAGAAATAGATGAGGTTATCCACCACATCGCAAACTTTTATCAAAAATAAAACTGTCCGGGATTCATTTAAATAATCAAGAATGACCATCGATATATAAAGGGTATGTACCCCGCGTTCAAAATAACCGGTTAAAAATCAATAGTTATTTCGGGAGAATAGCATCATGAAAAAATGGTTTTCCAAAGCATTATACGGTGCCATTCTGGGATTGTTGTCGGCGGTAATCGTATGGGTTCTGACGGAGTATATTGCTGAAGAATTAATGTATTCTTATGAAGCACAGACTTATGACTGGCGTATGGAAAAGAAAATTGCCGATGCACCGGATGTCATTGATGATATTATAATCGTGGATATTGATGCCCGGAGTATTCAGAAGCTGGGTAAGTTTTCTCAATGGCCGAGACAATATCACACAAAGGTGGTCGAGTTCCTGTCCGACGCCGGCGCCATGGCTATTGGTCTGGATATTCTTTATGATCGGGATACCTGGCGGCCAGAACAGGATGTGGAATTTGTGAATGCCGTGCAGCAAGCCGGCAATGTTTATAATGCCGTTTATTTTGCCATGGCCGACTCCGATAATTTTCGTTACGTGATGCCGGAAGAACCCGAAGCTTTTAAAGCCCGTGAACATTATTATAGACTACCTAATGTGAAAATGCGCCATTTCCGCGAGGAGGAACGGTTTGAAAGTGATTTTTACGAGTTACTTAATGCCAGCCGGGGCTGCGGTCATGTGAACTTTAAACCTGATGTGGACGGTGTTGTACGATCCATTCATTTATTCTCACGGTTTAATAACCATCTGTATCCTTCCCTCGGTTTCCGCATTTTTATGGACCTGATCCAGGTTGACTCTGTTAGTTTCGATGTGGGTAAACATCTGAATTTACTGCGTGATGAACAGATCATTTCACAGATTCCGGTGGATAAAAACGGGGACATGCTCATCAACTACGCCGGTCGTTTTAAAACGTTTCGATATATCAGCTTTTACGATGTCTTAAAAGCCAAAGAACGCAACCTCGATCCTCGCTACTTTAAGAATAAAATCGTTTTGGTGGGTACGTCTCTTCCCGGTTTATTCGATTTACGTAGTGTGCCTTTTATGCAGGCATTCCCCGGTGTGGAAATACATGCCAATATTTTAAATACACTTTTGAAACAGGATTTTATAAAGGCTTTGAAAAACCATGAAACATTTATTATGCTGGCTGGCATTGGTATCATTTTCGGCATAATTATCAGTTTGATCAGCCCCCTATTGAGTGTCATTTTAACGTTTGTGTTTGCCGCCGGACATATTATGCTTTCTCTGTTTCTTTTTCTGCAAAATAATTTATGGATTGCGACAGTTAGTCCGGTTCTGACCATAGTGATTACATTGACGCTGGTTTATTTGTACCGTTATGTTACCGAAGAACGCAACAAACGATTTATTCGCTCAACGTTTTCGCATTTTGTAACCAAATCTGTTGTAGATGAATTACTCGCCAATCCGGATAAAATCAAACTCGGCGGTGAAAAGAAAAATTGTACAGTCCTGTTTAGTGATGTCGCGGGTTTTACATCCATATCCGAAAAACTGCAACCGGAAGATCTTGTTACGTTACTGAATGAATATTTGACGGAAATGACCAATACGGTATTTGAATTCGATGGTATGCTGGATAAATATGAAGGCGATGCTATCATGGCGGTTTTCGGTGCTCCCGTAGAACGCGGTAATCATGCCTTTAATGCCTGCGCCGCAGCTCTGGGTATGCAAAAACGTCTGGTAAAATTACGCCAGCGATGGGCTAAAGAGGGCAAACCGGAACTTGCTGCCCGTATCGGTATAAATACGGGGCCTATGGTTGTGGGTAATATGGGCTCCGAAAATCGCTTCGATTATACGGCCATGGGAGATGCGGTTAATCTGGGCGCCCGACTGGAGCCGGCCAATAAGGAATATGGTACCTTGATCATGATCGGCAATCAAACTTATGAGCAAGCCAAGGAATCCATTGTGGTTCGTCCTCTGGATTTATTAAGAGTCAAAGGCAGGGAAGAGCCGGAAAGGGTCTATGAATTGATTGCTCTAAGCAATGAAACATTGTCCGATGTCCAGGAAAAAATTGTGGAATTATTCACCAGAGGTTTTGAAAATTATCTCAAGAAGAATTGGGATTGGGCGGAAAATTATTTCAGACAGATACTGGATTTGAAGGCGGATGATCAGCCATCCAAGGTTTATTTGCAACGCTGCCGGGAGTTTAAGGAAAATCCGCCGGCAGAGAACTGGGATGGTGTATACTCCATGACTTATAAGTAAGAATAACGAAGAATCTCAAAGGCTCGGAATATCGAAATGTAAACCGGTTTTGGGTGACAGGCTGCTTTAACCATGTATATGAATCGTATTTTGAAGTATAGTGCATTTATTTTTTGGGTTGGTGTCGGATGCCTTTTTTGGTGGAACTGTGCCAAGGATGATGATCGAAAGGGTTCAAGGACAACAGTGGACGATGAAACCATTGTATTTAAACATTTCAAACTGGCCAATGCTGCTGAGCAGTTCGATAAAGCCATCAAGCAATTTGAAGAGTTACATCCCGGCGTCCGTGTAATTGAAGAAGTATTGCCATCCAATACGAATATGCAGCACCAATATTATGCCACCAGTTTACAGGCTGGCTCCGATGAATTCGATGTCTTTTTAATTGATGTCATCTGGACACCCGAATTCAGTTTGGCCGGCTGGCTGGAAGATGTATCCGATCTGGTCCCGCTTGAAGAACGTGACGCCTTCTTACAGGCACCTATCCAGGCCAATACCTATCAGGGCAAGTTGTATGCTGTGCCATGGTATGTGGACGGCGGCATCCTTTTTTACCGTAAAGATTTACTGCAAAAATATAATTTCGAACCACCCGCTACTTTTAAGGAACTCACCCGGCAGGCGCAGTTTATTTTAAAAAAAGAGAAGCGAGATGATTTGTACGGCTTTTTATGGCAGGGTAAACAATATGAAGGATTGATTTGTGCCGCCAATGAAATCATAGCCGGTTTCGGCGGTGATATTCTTGATGCTGAAAATCGTTTACATTTAACGGATCAAAAATCACTACAGGCCCTGCGCTGGATGCGTGATACCATTCATAAATACAAAATATCGCCCGATTGGGTAACCACGGCCGATGAAGAGGTAACCCGGTTGAGTTTTATGAACGGTGATTGTCTGTTCCTGAGAAACTGGCCGTATTGCTGGAGTTTTTTTCAAAGAAATGATTCTCCTGTAAAAGGAAAAGTAGGTGTGGCTTTGATGCCCACAGTAGCGGGAGAAAAAGGGGCCAGTACATTAGGTGGCTGGCAAATGGCCATTAATCACTATTCTGCAAAAAAAGAATTAGCCCGAAAATTTGTGACGTTCATGACTTCTGCAGAAACCCAGTTACAATTTGCTCTAACTGTGGGCACCAAACCATCCCGTAAAAAAGTTTATCAGAATGCCCGGTTGCAGGAGCAACAGCCGTTTATTGTTCAACTTTACGATGTGCTGCGGGCAACGCGTCCACGACCAATGACCCCGTTTTATCCACAAATGTCACAGGTTCTGCAGGTGGAATTTTCAGCCGCCATTTCCAAAATACGGCCGGTTAAGCAGGCCATGGCAATGGCGGAACAACAGATTTATCATATATTGGAACTGGAAGAGCGGGTTAAGCAATAATATGTTTAAACGTCATGAACATATTAAGTTTTTATTCCCGGCCTTATTTTTACTGGCATTGGTTGCTTTTTTCCCTCTGGCCTATGGCATCGTTTTAAGTTTTTTCCGCAAAATGCCCGTCTTTCATATCACCGATTTTACCGGACTGGATAATATTATCTATCTGTTTTCGGATTTACGTTTTCAGCAAAGTTTATGGAATACGCTGCTGTTTACCGTTATTTCCGTTGCCTTGGAAGTGGTTCTAGGTGTTGGTGTGGCCATCCTGATGAAGCAAAAAGTGCCGGGTAATCGTATGCTTAAAGCCTTTATTTTGCTGCCCTGGGCTATTCCCACGGTAGTTTCTGCAAAAATGTGGCAATGGATTTATAATGGTGATTTCGGCATTTTAAATGTATTGCTGATGGAAACGGGAATTTTGCATAATCCCGTAAACTGGCTGGGTCATCCCCAGTTGGCCATGGCCAGTATAATTATAGCCGATGTTTGGAAAACAACACCTTTTGTGGCTTTATTGGTTTATGCCGGCCTTTTGACCATCCCGGATGATTTGTACGATTCATCCAAAATTGACGGTGCCGGAGACTTGCGACGTTTCTGGTATGTTATTTTACCACTTATTATGCCTGTGATTTTAATCGTGACTATTTTCCGCATGATGGATGCCCTGCGTGTTTTCGACGTAGTTTACGTATTGACCGGGGGCGGCCCGGCCAATCTTACAGAGACACTAAGTATATATGCCTATAAATTACTTTTTCAAACCTTACAATTTGGTTACGGTTCCACGGTTTCCATCATGACATTTTTTATTATAATGATTCTCAGTTCTATTTACATCTACCAGTTGTATAAGCGGTTTAATTATATGCAGTAAACTCGCCTCATTGGCAAGAAGGAACTGTTATAAGTGTTAAACTTTAATGCAAACCGGCCGAATTTAATATTTATGATAATCGTTATAATTGATGTTTATCTGCTCCTTTTCAAAACATGCAAGTAAGGATGCAAAAAATACTTTTACCGGTTTATATATTATTAGCGGTGCGTTATGAAATATAAGATCCTGGCTGTCGACGATAATCCCATCAATCTGAAATTATTAAACCAAGCCATTGTAAACGCTAATTATCAGATCATTACTACACCATCCGCGCAAGAGGCTCTGCAAATTGCATCACAGCAATTACCCGACCTAATCTTGCTTGACGTGCTCATGCCGGAAATGGATGGTTATGAATTGTGTCAAAAACTACAGCAAGAAGAAGAAACCGCCTCTATTCCCGTCATATTTCTGTCTGCTAAAAATGAAACGGTTGACAAAGCCAAGGGATTATCACTGGGAGCCATTGATTATCTGACTAAACCGTTCGATCCTATTGAAATCAATGCCCGAATCAATGCCCATCTTAAGGCTCACCAATCTTTAATTGAATTGAAACACAAACATCGCAAATTATTGACCGAATTTGAAACCTTTAAAAATCAGCATCAGGCAGATACTGAACAGCAAACATTTTACGAAACCTTGGATGGTTGGCACAAACACAACGGCAATATTCGCCGGAAAAATTATGACTGGATTGTCTTTTCCCATAAATCAAAAAAACCAGTTACCGATTTATGTTATGCCTTCCCGGTTGGCAATCAACAATTGATTGTTGTCGGGTTGCATGGTTTGGAAAATAACTATCAAACGTTCCTGTTATTTTTAATGATACAAAAATATTTCCATGGTTTTGCAAACAGTATGCGCCGTAAACCGCGTTTGGATGGAAAAAACCTGGATATTTTTGTCAATCAGTTCATGGATGCGTTCTCTCCCGACGAGTATAATATAGTATTTACCTTTAGTCTGAATTACATCCATCTAAAAGACATGCTCATACATAGTTACCGTTTAAAGTTACAGCCTCCCCATGAAATTGATGTTGACGGAAACGTTAGTGAACTACGTGGCACCCCAAAAATTTTTAATTCGAAATACGCCAAAATTGTTACAAGCGAAACATTCGCTTTGCACAAGAACCGGTTTTTACTGTTCCATACCCACAATCAAAGTGCCCCCCCTGATTTGATAAAATCAATAATCCCTCACTTGAAGGCGAACAACTTTGAACTGAATCAAGCTGCAAAGACATTAACGGCTGAAAGCCCCTTCTCCGTAAATGATAGAAATATTTCTCTCTTACACATCAAATAATGCAATGGTATTGACTGGTTAAGCATCGAATCCCTGTACCAACCAGCACTGTACCATGCCTTAACGCATTGATAGAATTCCGGTTTTTATTTTCCAGAGTTAAAAAAAATATGGATTTTAAGCTTCCGATCGTTTGTAATATGTCCTGATAATATTGATTGTATTCATATCATTGTGTAGACTATGGCATGAAATTGGGATGCTGCAATAAGGGAAAGGACTTGAGATATGAAGCTTTGCATGATTGATTTTGATGAAAAAGAACAACCTGCCATAGTTTATGAAAAGGGATTAATTCCTTTAAC
>WJIP01000377.1 GCA_014730185.1 Caldithrix sp.
GGTGTATATGTATCATCCAAAGTTAAACAAGTAAAAAAGGAAAATGTTGAAAAATGAACGGTAGGAATTTAATTTTCAGCCACTGCATAATTATGACCTACCGGAAAATTTTCCTAAACGTAAATAAGGAAAAAAGTAAAAAGCATCGCCCCTCCCAATGATGCTGAAAAAGCGGTTGTCATCTTATGGCTTCCGCTTTTTTTATGTAAATGTTATCCTTAATGAGGGCTTTATGAGCTAGATTACGCATATTGCAGCTTTACTGTATTTAACTAATTTCTTGGTGCATTTTGAACAAAATTTGATAACTCAAGAACCCAATAAAAAAAGCCTGCTTTCCGTAGAACAGCAGGCTTTATGATTTAATTATCTTTTTTATGCGCTAATTGACAAACAAATCGACCACTCCCTTAACGGCATTATCAGCGGCCAGTTTGGCTTGAGCGCCTCCTGTATATTGACCGGTTTCCGCAGTATAATCGACAGTCGGAACCGTAAGGCCGAAGGCCCTATTCATAGTTTCAATAAAACCATTAGCCACAACGGCGTATCCTGCATCATTGGGATGTACACCATCTAAGCTAAAGGCTGTAGTAGCAGCATCCAGATTTACAAATTTACCGGTCACGCCAGCAACATTGCCATTGTTTACATCGGTCATCAAACTATTGATATCAACCATCACCAGTTTTTTGTTCTGTGCCAGGGTGGCTAAAAATCCATTAAATCCATCTATAGCATCCTTGATGGTTGTAACTTCAGTGGCCGTAAGTGTTACTGTTGCCGGTAATGGCTGTCCATTACCACCAAGTGTCTGGGGGATACCCGTACCGGTAGCCATCAATTCATTAGCTGTCAATAATACATACTGAACGCCGCTTTCTTCGGTTATGAGCGGAATGGGATTCCCCTGATCATCGGTGACCGGTTGGCCCGTATTGGGATCAATGACCACCGGTGGGATGGTATTGACAAAAGGAATATCAGTGACATAAGGTATATTGGCAATCATAATCTGAGCACGAGTTTGGGATTGTAATGTTTCAATGATCTCTGTATAGGTACTCTCAAAGTCGTTTTGTGGCGTTATGGTTACACCCGTTATCGCCGTGCCGCTGAGTGCTGCCCCCAGCACATCATTATTCCCAATCCATAGAAGCACCAGAGATGGTTGCAACATAATAGCCTGTTGTAGTTGAGTTGTATTTCCAAAATTTGGATTACGTAGAACAATATTAAAAAAACCATTGCCGTTGCCCGTGCTGTCGATAGTATTGAGAACGTCATTGGCGTCCGCGCCGGGTACACCTAAATTATCGTAAGGTCTGGGCAGGTTGACGTTTAATAATAGTGCTGCCGGATCGGTCATCAAATCGTCCTGCACGATATCACCATTTGCCGTTAAATATTGTGGAGTCTTGCCAGCGGGATTACCAATTCCGGGTTCATCGATCAGCGGCTGCTGAAAATTATCACCGCGGCCCATTTGCTGAGCTATTCTGAGGGGGAAACTTTTCATCTGAAAGGCTTCTTTCAATCCGGAAGATTGAAAACCGGCCGTCAGGCTGTTGCCAATTGCAACCATTTTGCTCGGAACTAACTGGTTTGCAGTAATGTCAAGTTTGGGTGCGCTGGGCTTTTCTGCCTGACAGGCTAAAAGCACAAACAAACTTAAAACGGTTAAAAATACATATATTTTTTTCATCTTATATCTCCTGGTTATTTCTGATTAGGCTTCAAACAATTAAGCATAATTGGGATTACAGTCCGATACCGAAACTAAAAAAGAACAGGTTGGCTAAAGAACTGTAAGTTCCGTCGAATCCATATTCATTTTGCCCTTCTCCGTCTTCAACGGTGGACCTTTCGCCGAAGTCAACAAGCATATAACCAAGATCAAATTGTAAGTTATTGTAGGTATAGCCCAAACCTATCGAATAGTCATTGCGGTCATTATCCGGAAGCAGTGGACTCACTGATTCGATCGGTTGCGGGGTTTGATCATAAATATATCCTGCACGAATTTGCAATGCACTGGTTACATCATAGTGGACTCCAACCCGCAATTGTGAAGCATCTTCATAATTCTCAGGTACGACTTGATCCAGACGATCGTCCTTGAAATCCAATACCAGTTCATCAAAAACACTCCAGTTATACCACATAAAATCCACTTCAACCCCCAACGCATCCAAAATCCGGTAATATACACCAACCGAGAAGAAGTTGGGATAGGTCATTTCTGTGCTGGCCTTTTGATCGGTTAAGAGTTGTGAAGCTAGAGGTGAGGCATAGGTATCATAGATTTCAAATGTTGCGTCGCCTTCTTCAAACTCATTGGTAACGGAATGCCTGTACAAAAAGCCTAAGCCCAGACGTTCGGTCTGATACATTAACGAAGCCGAAAAACCAATTCCAATACCGGAACTACCTTCAAGCTTGGAAGTACCCACTTCATACCCACTGGATCCTTCACTTTCAAATAGATAAGCACTGCGTTCCAGTAATACGTTGGAATAAACCAGGTCCAACCCACCGCCCACACTTAAATTATCCATCACTTTATACGAAACGACGGGCGATATGTAAAAAGACTGCAAATCCGTATTTCGGGCGATACCTCTGCCGGGAAAATCTTCTTCCCACTCCAATCCCAGTCCAAATGGATTGGTAACACCAATACCGGCGGCAAATTTATCCGAAAAACGATGTGTTAAATATATACCAATTGGGTTAAAAATCTGATCTTTTGCAGAATGTTCCTGTCCTGTCAATATGGGTTCGGCACCAACAAAATGATTTTCGGGAGAAATCAGTGTAACACCTCCATAGAAATGCGTGCCCTCAATAAAAGATAAGCCTGCTGGATTATAAAACACTGTCGAAGCATCCCAGGCCCTGGCCACTGTTGCCCCTCCCAATGCGCTGGCCCTTGCACCAAATTCATATAATCCAAAACCAGCAGCAAAGGATTGGCTTGACATAAACAAAATGACCAAAAGCGTTATTAAACGTTTCTTCATGTTGCCTCCATGGTTTGTTAAAATTAGTGAGATCGTCCTAACAAAACGATAACATTAAATATTTACAACTGAAAAGTCAAATGAAAACAGGAAGTATCTTTAGTATTATCAACATAATAGAACTCGTTGGTTCCAAAATCAGTCTTTAATTTTTAACACTTGAACCTTCCATTTTATACCAGCAAAATCATAGTATTTTTTGAATCTTTATTAATAAATTTTCGTAGGGCAATTTATTAGAAGCAATCTAAATTCCATGAAGCCTTTTTGATAAATAAAATGCATAACCATTTACCATCAGCCAACTTTTACAATAATCAAGTATTGCAACGTTCAGTTTGGATAGGTTTTTTTATCACATCAAGGTAAATAAAGGAACGAACTAGATTGAAACAAAAATTTGCTCCCGGGTATCTTTAGATAAGGTTTCAAATTAGCCGGCAATTTCTTAAATTGAAATAATGCAAACAGATACCGGAAATTCATCCGAAGCATTACTGATGCATTAAAGCCGGTATATGCAAAAAACTAAACCAGAATCTAATTGAATGTATGATCAAGAATTGTTTTAAACCGAATCAGGCATCTGGCTGATTATTGGCAGGAGGATATATGAAATTTCACCTTTCAAAGTTATTATTAATGATTTTTTTGGGAATATCCATGGCATTGGCTTCAGGTTTTTCGATTTATGAACAAAATGCCCGGGCTACGGCGATGGCTGGTGCTTTTATTGCTCAGGGTACGGATGCCTCGGCCGTTTTTTACAATCCAGCCGCCCTAACGAAACTCGATGGATTGCACATCAACGCCGGCACCACAATTATTTCTACCGATTTCGGTTTCAGCGGTCCGGAGGCTATTGAAGCAAACCAGTACACGCCAGCCGAACCAGGACTTTTTCCACCATCAACCGTTTATCTAAGCTATAAAATGTTTGACCAGATCAGCCTGGGATTCGGAATCTACTCCCTATACGGACTCTCATCAAAATGGACGGAGGGGTTGGAGTCATGGCCTGGCGAGCAATTGTCCACTAACGCCAAACTGGAATCCTTCTTTTATAATCCGACATTGGCCGTAAAAATTATCGATAATCTTTCTGTAGCCGCCGGTTTTTCATTTATACAGAGTTCTGTCCGCCTAGAGGAGAATATCTACTATGTACCACGAAGTCATTTTGTGCACTCTGTGTTGGAAGCTGATGGCAGTGGTTATGGGCTGAATTTGGCCTTGATGTTTAGACCCTTTGATAAAATGAACATTGGAATCCATTATCGCAATAACGCCACCTTAGAATATGATAATGGAGACGCCCGGTTTTCATTTTCTTCCACCGGCAATAATACGGTGGATCAGGAGTTACGTGCGCTGTTCCCGGCAGAAGTAAAGGGATCATCAGAACTCGAACTGCCATCGTTTTTGGGTATTGGGATAGCTTATCGGTTTACGGATAATTTATTAGCTGAATTTGATTACACCCAATTTGGATGGAGTTCCTATGATAAGCTGGTTGTAGAATTTGACCAGCCGGTAGGCGGTGAGACCATTTCGGAAAGTGTTAAAAATTATGAAGACTCTTACAGTATGCGTTTTGGACTGGAATATAGATTTTTTGATAAAATGCATCTCAGGGCGGGCTATATTTGGGACCGGCATGCTGTACCTGAGGCCTATGTGGAACCCAGTTTACCGGACGGTGACCGCCATAATTATACTATCGGGCTCGGTTATCAATGGAATACTTTCTCGCTGGATTTGGCCTACCAGGCACTGCTTCAGGATGATCGTGAAATCAACAATTCCGTCCATGGATTCAACGGAGAATACAAGGGTTTAGCGAATATATTCGCCATAAGCTTAGGATACAGTTTGAACAGCTTTTAATAAATCATTATTCGCCGGATACAAAGCAAAAATGCTATAACATTTCAATATTGTGGTAAACAGGAGATGCCTTATATGAAATATACTATTTTAACCTTTTTAGCAGCTATTACATTGTTTGTCCTGAGCACATCCTGTCAATTAGAGGAACCGGGATTTTCCGGAACCAGTGTAAGCCAGTACGAACAGAATTTATTCAGCCGAATGGTAGCTCTCGGAGATAACTATATTGCCGGATATCAAAACGGGGCATTAGTAGCTAAATATCAACAGTACGGTTTTGCCAATCTTATGGCACTGCAGGCCAAAAATAACAATTTTAAGCAACCCCTCTTAGCCTATCCAGGTTTAGGCTCGGAGTCGCTATCCGGCATCGGCGGTGTGCTGGAACTTAAATATATAGATAATCCTGAAACACCAAATACGATCAATCCCGATCCGGTTATCCGACCCGTTCTTTTTTCCGATTATCCCGATTTTAACATAAACGATCCCTTTATTGCGGACAGCATCCGGGACTACCCTTTACCTTATAATAATTTAGCCATACCCGGTATTTTAACTGAGGATATTCTGATCGCTACGGAAAAGATATATAGTATTAGTCAAAGCCCGCTTATCGATGTTGTTTTGCGCAATCCGGCGGCTGGTAATTTAACTGCGCTGCAACAAGCCATGGTGTATCAACCCAGCTTAGTAACCCTCTGGACAGGAACTTACGATATTTTGGCTTATGCCATATTTACGGGACAGGGATTTAGCCTGGATGAACCAACCCCCGTGGATGAATTTGAACAACATTTTACTTCGATTGTCGATTCGCTGCTTAAAACCCAGGCGGCCATTGCCGTAGGCAATATACCTGATGTCACTCTAGCACCTTATTTCCATGCTGTACCAAAAGTGGTGATCGACACCGTTACCAATACCCCTTTACTCGATGAAAATAATAATCCCATTCCATTAATTGGTCTGGATTCTGAAGATGACTTGCTCATGTTTCCGGCCAAACAAGCCATCGCTGAGGGATATGGAATTCCTCAAGGTATACAGAACGGAAACGGAGAACCGATTCCTGAAGAGTTTATTTTAGATGCAGAAGAAGTGACTCTGGTCAAACAAACCGTTAATGGCTATAACGATGCCATTGAATCAGTCTGCGGGATCCGGGATATCCCCGTGGTTGACATGTATGACCTCTTTAACACAATTAGTAATGGAGGCTACACTCTGGCCGGCTTTACATTTACCGATGATTTTATAACAGGTGGTTTTTATAGTATCGATGGTATACATCCATCGCCAATGGGGCAGGCGTTGATAGCCAACCGCTGGCTGGATGTGATCGGCTCCAACTATCAGGCTAGTATACCTTATGTGGATATTCCGCAATTAATGCATGAACTGGAATCATATAACACGCAACCTTAACCGGATTCGTCGCACATATACATTAGATTTCCCCTTATCAAATCAGGGGAAATCTAATTGTTTTTGCTGAGTGAGGTTAACGGGATACAGAAGATCATCAGATTTTATTTTTAAACATCCTCATCAAGATTAACCATCTTTGTAATAGCCTTCTCACCGTTATCGAAGACGGATAAAGTGGCGGTGGATGTACCATCAAATTCGATGGTTACTGACCACCGTTTGGTCTTCATGGCTAATTTACCTGTTGGATAACCGTCCTCCGGCGAAGATAGATCTTCAAAAATAAAATTGAAGTAATATCGATAGGTTTGCTCACCCTCCGGGCCTTCAACTTTAATAAGATAATCATAAAAACCTTCACCATTGATAATGATAGCGGCAGATTGCAAGTTGGTATAAATAAGATCCATGTTGTATTGCATATCCATATCATAAGTGTATTCATTATATGTGTAATCATAAACCCCGTTTATATCCATAATGGTATGCATTTCATCCGCATTTTCAGGAAATTTTTGGATTTCGCCATCTTTTTTGAACTGGTATCGATTATAAAATTCACTGAAAAAAGAATTTCCTTCCTGACTCATTTGAAAGGAGCCTTCACTGATCCACCATCCGGTTTCCGCGTCATAATAGGTGTTTATCGTGTCCTGCGGTGTGGCAGGTTTTGCAAACTGAACTGGGTTCTGGCCGGTATCCAGATAACTTCGGCCCGATTCCGCCAGTTCGGCTACACCATCTAACACAATCAGGCCAAAGTCTGCCGCCTGATCAGCAGATTGAAATTCAACCGCATTATCCGGAATTTGATTTTGGAAATTCGTTCCTTTGTCTTCCGAACAGGAAACCAACAACAAAAGGAACATAGTTAAAATGACCACAAACTGGTTTAACGAACGCATAATATTGACCTCCATTTTTCAAATAAATTAAACGTTTTTGGGGTGCTATCAAGATACGCACGTTACCTTTATAGTTTCGATTAAACAATGTTGCCGGTCATATACGTGCAATTTTCATACTCTTTTCTGTTAAATTTGATATGGAATGCTGGACTCATGATCTTGGTATAGAAACATTTAACACTGATATAAGCTAAACACAAACAAGGATAATCAATGGATATTGTTATTCACGCTCATTCTTTGCCATCAAAACTTAAAGCCGACTTCCGCAACACGTCACCTGCCATAATTTAAAAATCAGGTAAAAACCTCTCCTGTCAGCAGTTCTCTCCGATTCCAGCTCAAAACCTTTATCCTGCATGACTTTAATAAAACTGTCTTGATGCGGCTTTTCTGCATTAGTCATTGCAATAATAACCACTCCGTCCGTGTTTAACAACCGGCGTAAATCCAGAGTATTGATTATAGTGGGCGAATGTTCTTTAACTATAATAGCATCCGCAAAAGCCGTGGACACATCTTCAATATTATCATACCGGATCAGCCAGCTCTGCTCATCATTTAAAAATTTTATGATTTCAGTTAATTGGGGACGATAAGCTATTTCCCGATAACCGATTTGCCTCGTATTTTCGCTGCCTTTGCTTATCTGAAGCAGACGATAGGATTGAGATGGCGTAAATCCAGAAGGTATACGGCGATGCAAAGGATTGAACCGATGTATTGGTGTCATGATTGGTAATCGATTACGGTTCGACTGCTAGTGATTTTGTTAATGAATTCTACAACCTGCCGATGTTTGGGATGATCGCGATAAATCTGAAAATCTTCTTTGGAATTGAATGCCGATATCAAACAGATGTCACTGCTGGTGGGCCCCTGAAGTTCATCAATACCGACTTCATATATTTCTATTTGTTTAATTTGGGAGGGTAGTTGCAGAATGCGTTTTTTCATTTCCTTTATATTATCCAATTTGGATCGTCCCTCTGCTTTTTCCTTCATTTTCCACATTACAATATGCTTGAACATTAAATATCTCCTGTTCTCTTAGGTGATTGCTTAAATTTTTCGATGGGTTGCCGAATATCTTTCCCCTTTGGATCACTTATGCGCTTGTAAATTAGATAACTTCAGTTTTTTTCAGTATTAGCCAGTATTATTGAATTTCGATAGTTAAATTGTGTAATACGAAATTCTATATAGGCCATCGCCAACGCTGTCTTGATAACCTACTATTTTTTAATTGCGACACCGTCTTCAAAACGATTACCAAACCGTTTGAAACTCTTTTACGTTTAACATAATTTTTGCAAAACCGCCAAATCAATTCTAAGAACTCAACTGCATCATAAAAACCGGAAATTAAAACCATATACAAAATAAATATCCGGTCATTTAAATAC
>WJIP01000378.1 GCA_014730185.1 Caldithrix sp.
ATCATACCCGTTTTATCAAACCCGCGCAGCACAAACATCAACGTTAATCGATCAGAAGGCTAAAACAGGGGTTCATACTTTACACGTCTCCAGGACTCCCCTACTCCGGTAATGCATTAATCCAATTTTAAAATCCCCCCGCTGGCTGGCCGCGTCCTTGTCATCCAGAAAGTAACGCAGGTCGCGGATGACCTCGTCGGCCTGTTTGCGCAAATCGGCCAGGGCGGCTTCCGCTAGTGTCCGGTCGGTGAATTATAGTTTGGTGGTCGGTGATCGGACAAAGACCCCCCTTTGCTTCCCGCAGACCTCTTCAAAACGTCCCATCATCCCCCCTGTACAGGGGGGACCGAGGGGGGTAAAGGCAATCCCCAAACTTGCCATCATCCATCCCGCACGGGCAGGAGCGAAAGAAGGGGTGGTAAAATAATCCCCCATCAGTCAAAGGCCTTGCCGGTGGATATGACAGATTCCTGCGGCATCGTTCATTCGAAGGGTACATACATCCGGTCGGTGACAAACGGGTTTTGGGTTAAAAAAAAGACCCCCCCTTTGCTTCCCGCATACCTCTTCAAAACGTCCCATCATCCCCCCTGTACAGGGGGGACCGAGGGGGGTAAAGGCAATCCCCAAACTTGCCATCATCCATCCCGCCAGGGCAGGAGCGAAAGAGGGGGGGTAAAACTCGCTAACCTCAACAGAAATATGAATGGATAAAAAGCAAGCCCACGCCCTTTAGTGCTCCTCGGACGGCGGTCATGGTGTGACAAAACCGCCCGGTAAATACATTACCTGTTGACCCGTCGACCTTATTTGAGCAGAATAAGTTTGGTGGTTTGCAAGACCCCGCTGCCTGATTTTAAAACACAAAAATAAACACCGCCGGCATAACCGCGGCCATCCCATTCCACTTCATACACACCGTCGGTATGTTTGCCCGAAACCAGGGTGGCCAACCGTTGTCCAAGAGGATTATAAATACTCAAATCCAGCTGCACTGGTGCAGGTCCGCTGGTTTCTACCCGATAGCGGATAACCGTGCCGGGATTAAACGGGTTGGGATAATTGGGCAGAAGTTTGACCGTCTGTGGCCATAAGGGGCGGCGACGATCCGGTGCTATGGCCGTAACACTATCCAATGAAGTATACAATACCGCTTTCGGTACAATTTCCCAGGTCGTATTGGGATTATAGGTCGGATTGTTGGAATTAAAATTGTCCCCATAGTAAGGAATATCGGAGGTATCCGGTCCCGGTTTAAACCACCACAGCTCGATGCCATCGTAAGCCCGGTCTTCATAGAAACCGATTGAAATCTCATGAAACCCCGAATCCAGAACCAGGGGCGTAAACGGCGTGTTTGATGTATCGCCTTCACTGATATTATCTTCCCAATCGAACCACTGTTTTTCACCGTTGTCCACCACCAACTGGCTATCGATAAACACTTGTGATCCGTCATCCGAGATGGTTCCAAAACCATATGCACCGGCCGTTTCGATATAAATATAACCTTTCCATTGCACACTGTAATCATCACCGTATCCCGATACCGGCTGCCACCGGTAATACGCGCTCTGATCCCAAAAGGCGATCGTCGTATCAATACGGGAAAAGGCTTCCGTTAATCCATCGAATACAATAATACCGGTGCTGTCCACCGTATATTGCTGATAATAATACCCGGTTAACCCGTTGCCCTGTTTCATTTCCATGTTCCGGGCCTTTAATACCCCACCACCCCATAACATTAACGCAACAAGTGTCGCTGTCAATCCTGTTCGCATAGCGCTCTCCCCTGTTTGATTTGATTTATGCCATGATTTTTGTGGTTAACCATAGAAGACCGGAATAATATTTCCGCACCCATCAAATCTTGACAATTTTCTTAGCGAAAGTAACCAGCAGGGTTATACCGGTAATCGTTAAGGAAAATTGCCAGCGTTGCCGTTTTGATTTTTTATAATAGGGATGTTCGATAATATCCAATTCCTTTTATATGGGCAGATTCCATGATCATGGAGCTGTTAACCGAACCCGTCCATCAATGCTTTGGGCAATGTACCAGGGCCGATCAGTAGTCGTCAGTAATCGATGGTGAGAATGCGGCCGTCGGTGAAATCGAAAAATTGGTCTTTGTCCGCCACCTGCACCCCATCCATCAAATCCGCGGGTGTTTTACCCGCCGCTTTAAGACAACCGGGACAGGCCATCACCGGCACGTCCTGCGCTAATAATTTATCGATTTGTATGCGGGAGCCGGGAAAATGGGCGTATGTATAATCCTCGCTGTCCTGCAGCACGACTTCGATGCCCTTGATATCAAAATAGACCAGCACATCACGGTCTTCGGCCATCATCACGGCCATCTGCAGCCCCATCAGCACCCGGTGTAAATCGTCAGTGCCATGGCTGATGTGCATAAAGACGCCGTCCGCAGGCGGTTCCACAATCGGCGGCTTTTGCCCGTTACAAGCAAGCAAACTCAAAATAATAATCACAGACATTACAAATGACAGGCGTTTCATGGTTTCGTCCTCCTTTTTCGATGTCAATAGAGGCCCGTTCTGCATGATTCGGGGGCTTCGGTATTGATGTATTGAACCAGGTTATGATTTTGGTTTTTTGGAGTAGGATCAATCAAATTTTATAAAGCCGACCGGGGGAACCTCATCCGCAAGCAGCATTACCCATCGTGTACGATATGCTTGTCCTGTCTTGCCTGCTGGAAGCACCGTCGGCTTGTCCAGCTTCGCTGTCCATTACAAAAAGACCACCAGCAGAGAGAGCACCAAGAGGGTAAAGGCCGGTAAGGACTTGCGCAGGGAATCTTTCACCTTAATATGCATGACGACGGCCCCCAGCATCAATACGGCAATGATCAAAGCTGCCGGCGCGGCGACAGCCGGAAGCCATATGCCCACAATCAATAACAGGGCACAGATCATCTTGACCAGGCCCACCAGACCGACCGACCAGCCGGGCAGACCATAGACTTCGAATTCTTCTTTCATATTGCCGGCATTGCCGCCCCGCCAAGTGGACGGTTTACCAAACCGGAGTAGCCATACATTCAAAATGCCCAGGGCAATAACGATTTTGATAATAATCAACAAAATATCCATGAGTAACCTTTCTTGGTTTAATTGAATGGTCTGTTGTTCAACAACCGATCAAATAATGGTTAACCGGGCAAACCATGGGCACGCCTGATCGGTGTTTCCTTTGTATGCCTACTGGATGACAGGATACTGAAGGCGTCCCATCCGGGAAAAAAGGCCCGGGACCGATATAGGTTCGTTGCCGGTTTATGACTTGTTTCATGGCGCCTCTTAAAATACAGCCGATGACCTTATGATTTTGTTTTTGGCCGCAGTAGTTGAGTTTAACGAAATTTAATACGGGGGCCGCAATTTTACAACAGGCAACGCCACTATTTCTACATTTGACCGGCGTTGTAGGGAGGCAACCGTCAACGGATTAAAATAAATAGGGACGCTGCGGCGCCCCTGTTTATATCCATATTTCTTTAAGCCGGCATTTGGTAATTATCTTCCTTGCTGCGGGTGGAGGCGACCTGCATGAGCATCACACCGTAAATTACCCTGGACATCGTATCGTCAACCCGATCGAAAATCTGCCGCTTATTGCTGATCCTGTTGTTTACGCTCCTCTAAAGATCGCAACAGTTGATAAAGCTGTTCCGTCGTCTGATAGCGGCCGTTGGCAAACACGCCGTAATCGCCGCCGCCGGCCATGGCCGAGGCAAACCGGGTGGAATTGGCATAGAATAACCAGATGGAGGTCCAGGTGCGTTCGATGGCCTCGTCAAACATATTGGCCTGTTGCGGTAATCCTTGCGCGTAGCCGTTTTGCCAGTGTTCCATAATCAGTTGGGTACCCTGCGCAGTAATTTTATTGGTTTGTTCAATGGTGTTGTGCAGGCGTTTAAAATGGTTATCCACCCACTCCGAATTATGACAGGACAGGCAAACCGCTTGCATGGTTTGGTTGCGTTTTTGTTGTTCCTGTTCACTAATCACAAATTCATCCACCGGCTCGCCGTTCAATTCAACGGCCAGAGGCAGGCCGTCCGCATTGCGCACATTGCTCAGGTCGGCATCTTTGGGATGGGGATGGGCATAAGGGACCCCGAACAAACGCCAGGCCAGCCGATCGTTAAACTGATGGGTTCGTTCGGCAATGACCGTATTGTCCGGCGACACCACCAGACTGACATGACAGGTGGCACAGGTGGGCACCGTAAAATCCTGACCCATCGTCCAGGGTACACGGGTATAATCAAATGTATCGCCTCTGGATTTAAAAATATTGCCGTGTTTACTCACTTCATACACTTTAAAAGCCGGTACATCGGGACCTTTATGGCATTCGGAGCAGGTATACGGTTTACGGGCCGTTTCAATGGAGAAGGCATGGCGGGGATGGCAGGAGGTGCAGGCGCCCATGCTGCCATCGGGATTGATGCGGCCCACGCCCTGATTGGGCCATCCCTCCAATACCGGAAAGGTGTAGGTGCCGTAATCCGTCTCTTTGGTGGTCGTTCCGGTGACTTCGATCTTTGTCCCGTGGCAGTATAAACACGATTCATAATTCGTTAAGGTATCTTTCTTGCCGATGCCCAATTGGCCATCGGCATAATGATGGGGGTTATTGACCGACCGGATGAGATCCTGATACACGGCATTATTGACCAGATTGCCGTAAGCATGGGCCATAATATTACGGGAATATTGTTGCCGTTCGGTAGCATGACAGGCGGCACAGTCGTTTGGACTAACCACCACGTTTATGGTGTAGCCGTTGTGCTCGAAGGCATCGGCGTGCTGATCCGTATTCAGGGCATGACATTCGTAACAGCCCACTACAACCGGTTGCAGGGCGGAATCGATTGCCGTACTGGAAACCCGCTTCTGGAGTTTACTTTTCTGCATACCCTGTTCCGGCGTTATCTTACTGTGCCGGCTTTCGCGCCAGGAAGCCACCAGACCGGGATTCATCATGGAATGGCACATCAGGCATTCTTCGGTCTCCGCACTTACCGGCGGCTCTTCAGCCTGTACGGTCGTCAGGAAGCTGGTAGTGATCCCCAACAGAATGCCGCACACCATTATAACAGACGTTTTCATTTTGATTTCCTCATGTTTGGATTATACGATACACACGGACAAAGCTGTTCATCCATAATAGCTTAAAAAGTCTTGATTTTCAATAAAAGCGGTTATCGCATCAAAGGGGCCGCCAGCACATTTTTGGAATAATTTAGCAAATTGTATTTAAGATGCAAAGTAAGAACGTAAGGGTTGATGAATTATTTTTTCATGCGCAAGTCCGTTGTTAATGTCAATACGCATCCGAGGTGGCCGGTGTTGGTCGGTTTCCCGGTCAAAGAACCAAGCCATGCAAAATCTTTCCTTTGCATTCATTTAAAGATTTGTTAATTTGATGACTATGGACACAGCGCTCGCTGAATAAACCGACCATTTTTCCAAGGAGCCTAATCTATGTTCAAGAACTGTGTTGTTCCCGCCGACAAACTGCAAAAACGCGCCAAACTTAAAAACATCGATTTTAAAACCACTAAAGATATCGATCCCCTGGCCACCGTCATCGGTCAGGACCGGGCCGTTTCTTCCATTAATTTTGCTCTGGAAATCGGCGACGCCGGCTATAATCTGTTCGTCACAGGCAGTTACGGCACCGGGCGTACGACCATTGTGCGTGATCTGCTGCAACGCATGGCCGCCAATCGACCGGTACCCAACGACTGGGCCTTCGTGTATAATTTTCAGGATGCCGATTACCCCAAAGCCCTGCAACTGCCGCCGGGAAAAGCCTGCCAGTTTGACCAGGATATGCAGCGCCTGATCAGCAGTCTGAAAAAAGATTTACTGAAAACCTTCGATTCCAAAAATTTTCTGGAACGCCGTAATCAGATTGTCGAACGCATTCAGACCCAGAAACAAAACCTGTATAATGAGCTGGAAAAAGAAGCCGGCAATTTGAACATACGCATTAAAAACACCAGTATGGGATTTGCCACCGTCCCCGTCAAAGATGATCAGGAATTGAATGCTCAGGCTTTGAATCAGTTGCCGGAGGAAGAGCAGCAAACCATTCAGAAGAATATGAACCACATACAGAAGCGTATTCAGGATGCAGTACGCCGGGCCAACCATCTGGACCGTGAACTGCACGACGAGCTGGAAAAGGTCACATCGGAGGTGGCCCGTTACGTCGTCGACAACCATACGGAATCTTTGCTGGAAAAATACGCCGATTGCCCCGATGTATTACAATATCTTAAAGAAGCTACCGAACATATAATCCGTCATGTGGAAGAATTGATCGGCTCATCCAATGAAGACGAGCAATCGGACCAGAATCAACAAAAGCAAAGCGGTCTGCCTTACAAGCTCAACAAATATGAAGTCAACGTGGTTCGGGATAATGCCAGGCTGCAGGGCGCCCCGGTCATCTATGAAGCCAATCCCACTTACAATAATTTATTCGGCCGCATTGAGAAAAAAGCCTTCCAGGGTTTTGTTTACACGGACTACACCATGATTCGGGCCGGCTCGCTGCTGGAAGCCAACGGCGGGTATCTGATGCTGGATGCCATTCAGTTGCTCAAACAGCCCTTTGCTTACGAGGCTCTTAAACGGGCCTTGCGGTCCGGGAAATTGCGTATCGAGGATATTAATGAATTGTACGGTTTTTCCACATCCACGGCCCTGCGCCCTTCGTCCATCCCCCTGCATCTTAAAGTAGTTCTGATCGGTTCGGTACACACCTATCGGCTGCTGTATAATTACGATGAAGAATTCCGCAAAATTTTTAAAGTCCGGGCCGATTTTGATACGCAAGCCAAAAACACGTCCAAAACACAGCAGCAATATGTGCAGTTTGTAGCCCGCGTGGTTAAAGAAGAAGAATTGCGCCATTTCGATCGCGAAGGTGTGGCCGCCATTGTGGAATACGGACATCGCACGGCCGACCATCAAAAACGGTTATCCATCCAGTTCGGCGAACTGGTAAAAATAATCCGCGAAGCTTCCTTCTGGGCTGAAAAAAGCCGCCATAAACTGGTCTCCCGCCGCGATGTGTATAAAGCCATCGATCAGAAACGATATCGCCACAATCTGTCCGAAGAACATATCCATGATGCCATCGATGAACACACCATCGAGGTTGATGTATCGGGCTTCAAAACCGGACAGATCAACGGCCTGGTCATTTATAATCTGGGCGATTACGCCTTTGGCCGGCCATCCAAGATAACCATCAATACTTACATCGGCAGCCGCGGTATTATCAATATTGAGCGGGAAGCCAAAATGAGCGGTAAAATTCATGATAAAGGCGTCCTGGTGCTGGGCGGCTATTTTTCGCATCGTTTCGGAGCCAATATGCCCTTGTCTTTTTCCGCTTCCATCACCTTTGAACAAAGCTACGGCCTGGTCGATGGGGACAGTGCTTCATCCGCCGAGCTCTACGGGTTGCTGTCCTCGCTGGCCGATGTGCCCGTCAATCAGGGGATCGCCGTCACCGGATCGGTAAACCAGAAAGGTGAAGTACAGGCCATCGGCGGTGTGAATGAAAAAATCGAAGGATTTTTTCGGGTGTGTAAAACGCGGGGGCTGACCGGTGATCAGGGGGTGATCATTCCACGATCCAATATGAAGCATTTACTGCTGGATGATGCTGTGGTGCAGGCCGTTAAAGATGAAAAATTCACCATCTGGGCCGTGGATCATATCGAAGATGGTATCCGTATTCTGACCGGTAAATCCTGTGGATTTGAACACAAGGACGGTTCGTTTACAGAGGATTCCATTTTCGAACGGGTACGCCTGCGATTGGTTCGATTTGCCCGCACCGCCCATAAATTCCGCAAAAGCCTCAGTGCGGATACCGGCAGCAAACAGGATACGGATAAGTCCGATGATAACCAGGAAGAATAGAATTTAAGTATTATCGGGGCCCGGTGAGCAAACGGACAACCCCTCTTCATGTCCGGAGCAGGCGTTTTCGCATGTCGTTCACCAATGTCTGCGGCCAGCGCTTCCGTCGCCACAAATAAAAACTTTCCGCCGCCTGACCGATAAGCATGGGCAGGCCGTTCAGGATGGTTAATCCGGCCTGCTCCGCCCGCTGTAAAAAAGCGGTTTTAGCCGGATTGTAAATTAAATCGTAAACAATAGTGGTGGCATGGCTTAACGGAACGGCATCCAGCGGTATCTGCCCCTCATGGCCGTGCATACCCACCGAAGTGGTATTGACCACAAGATCAAATGCATCCGGCCGTTGGGTTATCTCCGACAGGCCGTGCACCTCAATATTCTTCGCTTCTTCCCGGTACACCTCTTCCGCCAATTGACCGGCCCGGTCCTTACTGCGGTTCACGAGAACCACTCGTTCGTACGATCTGCGCTGCAATAATCCGAATACAACCGCCCGGGCGGCTCCACCGGCGCCGATGATCAGCACGGAATTGATTTGCGACAGACGTTCGCGGATGGGGGCCAGAAATCCTGCGTAATCGGTATTATAGCCCCGCCACCCGCCGTCATCGGTTTGGACAATGGTGTTAACCGCCCCAATTTTTCGGGCGGTTACCTGCAAATCATCGAGGTACGGGATAATTGCCTGTTTATAAGGAACCGTAACATTAAAGCCTTTATACGGTTCGCTTTTCAGGGCGGCAATACGCTGTTGGAAAGCAGATGGCTCTATTTCATAGGCTTCATAAACCGCATCCATATTGAAACGGGCAAAGGCCAGAGTATGCATCTCTGGCGAAAAACTATGTTTCAGGGGATATCCGATGATTCCGTATAAATCGGGCATAAGTCTTGGGCAAAGTTAAACAACGATTTGTTTTAAAATGGACCAAAAGTCGGGAAACGAAACATCGACGCAGTCCGGATCATCCAGTACGATCTTATCCGTAGCCAGCAGATCGGCCACGGCAAAAGCCATGGCAATGCGATGATCACCGTAGGTATTGATTTTACCGCCTGTCAGAGTCTGTGGACCGTTTATGGCCAAACCGTCCTCGTATTCCTCTACCTCGATGCCCACGGCCCGCAAATTGTCTGCCATGGCCTTAATGCGATCAGATTCTTTGAAACGCAATTCCTCGGCGCCATGCAGCACAAAAGAACCTTCAGACTGAGAGGCGATAATGCACATGATGGGAATTTCATCGATAATGTTGGGTACCATGGACGGTTCGATGGCTACATTTTGTAATGCACTACTGCGCACTATTAATCGGCCCGCGGGTTCCGGCTCATTCCGGATGGGCTCGATATCAAATTGAACGCCCATGCGCTGCAGTACAAATAATAACCCGGTGCGGGTTGGATTAAGGGACACATTGTCAATGCGCAGTTCCGATCGGGGTAACAGTAATGCGGCTGCGATAAAAAAGGCCGCCGAGGAAAAATCACCCGGGATACGCATGGAAAAATTGGGTATGGCCCGATCAACACTGCTGACGATGGTCTTACTGCCGTCATTCTGTAGCTCAGCCGGTAATTGCAACAACCGTTCGGTATGATCGCGACTTGGCGTGTTTTCAATGACAAAGGTTTTACCACGGGCAAACAGACCGGCCAGCAGGATAGCCGACTTCACCTGGGCGCTGGCTATGGGCAGCGTATAGTGCATACCGTTCATTTCCGATACCGGATGAAAATTCAGAGGCAGATAATTGTTTTGTTTTGCTTTGATACGGGCACCCATTTGCGACAGCGGATCGATGATTCGTTTCATGGGTCGCCCGGATAAAGAAGCATCGCCGACCAGCTGGGTTTTAAAGGGTAAATGGGAAAGTAAGGCACTGATTAACCGGGTGGTTGTGCCTGAATTTTCCGCATTCAAGGCCGTATCCGGTTCCTGCCATTGCTTCAGCGGTCTGCCCCTGATCTGCAGTTCCCCGGTCATTACCTGCCACTCGATACCCAGTTTTTGCAGGCAATGCAGTGTGGCCCGGCAATCACGATTGTAGTTAAAATTGGAAAAACGGGATGGTTCATCAATTAGGGCAGAAAAAAGTGCTGCCCGATGTGAGATGGATTTATCACCCGGTAATTCAATGACACCACTTATTTTGGCCATAGGCTACGAGGAATCTTTCATGCGTTTTAAACCACTTTCGACAACCATACCCAGTCCAATCAGAATCAAAATAACCGGCCAGTATGTACTGAAAATTTCTCTGATTTGCCAGTGCGGAATGTAGTAATAGTGTTTCAGGAAGAATGGGATGCCTATCATAATAAAAATCGCACCGAATACAATATTATTGACACTGTTTCTCGATAAAGCGAAATAA
This sequence comes from Caldithrix sp., assembly GCA_014730185.1. Taxonomy (GTDB): domain Bacteria; phylum Calditrichota; class Calditrichia; order Calditrichales; family Calditrichaceae; genus WJIP01. The sequence goes on from WJIP01000378.1 coordinate 10,361, forward strand.
ATAAAATTGCCTACGCCAAGACTGATAAAGAAAGCGGACGTGGCCAGATCACCATCAATGGGGATGAATCGGTATTTCATGAACAGGAGTGAAATACCGAATAAGGTCATGAAGGATCCAATGAGCACACCTTTTCGCTGGGCATGCGTCAGTCCCTTGATAAATGAAATCAATCCCAAACCAATTAATCCGAATGTAAGTATGTTACCGGTGGTTAAATAAACAATGTCGTAATTATACAGAATAATTAAAATACCGACAATGATCAAAATCCATCCGGCAATACGACCCGATTGCATTAGGAATGCCTTTCTACACTAATATTATTGATGTCGTCGTTTTTCTTTTCCGGGAATACGATAATCATTACGATATAAGCGAGGATACCTATTCCGGCTGAAGCCAGCGTGAGTAAAACATAAGCCAGTCGGACCAACGCCGAATCCACATCAAAATACCGGGCAAGGCCGCCGCAGACCCCGGCCAGCATACGATCATCTTTGGACCGATAAACCGTCTTGTAAGATGGCTTTGAGGCAACCGCACCTTCGGATCCACTGTCGTCACCGGTTTTTTCCAGGGTACGATTATAGAGCAGAAAAATACCCAGGAGAATAAAAAAGATGGCCCAAATCATCTGCCAGGGCATATTCCAAAAATTAATACTGTAGAAGAAACCCAGTTGCCGCAGCAATAAACCGATTCCGATAACCACCAGCAGCCCTCCCCAGAACACGGTTCGGTCACTGCGTTTAGTATCACCAGCCCGCTCATCATTGTATGGATTTTCCGGCATGACAATGAGACCGGCTATATACATCAGCAGGCCAACACCGCCAAACAACGTAATGACTACCCATGCAATGCGTACAGCCACAGAATCAACTTTAAAATATTCAGCAAAACCGCCGCATACCCCGCCAATCATGCGATCATCTTTGGACCGGTATAATCGTCTTGGGGTTTCTTTACTCGTGTTATCTTCTGTCATAATAATACCTCAAGTTTTAACTTTACTTTTTAACAGACGAACAGGCACCAGCAAAGTTTCAACACTATTTGATGGTTACAATTTTATATTTCAGAACCCCTCTGGGGGCCTGGATTTCGGCAATTTCGCCCACTTTCTTTTTGAGTAAGCCTTTGCCTACGGGCGAAGAAATTGAGATTTTTCCTTCTTTGATATTGGTTTCTTCCGCTGAGACCAGCGTATAGGTAAAGGTTTTACCGGATTTCTGATCCTCAACCTCCACAGTATTTAAAATGGTGACATGTTCGTTATCAATTTCATCCTCGTCCAACAGGCGGGCTCTGGCAATACGATCCTGCAACTGCTGTACCTTGGATTCAATCATGGACAGTTCTTCACGGGCCGCATGATATTCAGCATTTTCCTTGAGATCCCCATGATCGCGGGCCGTAGCCACCTTTTGCGAGACCTTGGGCCGCTGCTTGTATTTGAGATCGTGCAATTCTTCCTTCAGTTTATTTAAACCCTCCTGAGTTAAATAAACGTATTCCATCATAAAAAACTCCTTTATTGCCTTGATTTAATTGGCAAAGCTAAGTATAACAGTCCGTCATTTCAAGTGAATATGCAGACAGCCCTGTTCCTGCGGGTTCTTCGAGACCTCTGTCTATCTGAAATTCAAACTCAAATTTTCCCTTTAGTTTTGCCGGTTTATCTCAGTTGATCCATAAGCCAGGGATAATGTTCATGCTCACTGGATCAGCACGAAGAAGACCTTTTAAGGTTGATATCAAAGCTTAATAGATTTATCTGCCGGGATAAAAGGGAGCAGGCTAATTTATTCCTGTTTTAGGCTGGCGGTGTCTTCCACCCGTTCTACGGAAAAAACACCGGAAATTTTGCGAATGCTGTTGATTATTTTGGTAAGCTGATGCAGGTCATGTACCTGTACGTTTATATTTCCTTTAGCATACATGTCCTCCACATAGAAGCTGGCATTCAGGATATTTATATTCTGGCGGGCCACCACATCGGTTATATCCTTTAAAAAGTTTTTACGATCTTCACCCAAAATGGACAGATGCACCTGGAATTCACGTTCTTCTTCTACATCCCACTCCACTTCCAGAATGCGTTCTTTATCGTCATAAAGTTTGAGCATATTTTTACAGTCTGTGCGGTGGATGGTTACGCCTTTTCCCCGCGTTAAATATCCGATAATTCGATCCCCGGGAACAGGCTGGCAACACTGGGCAAAATGAATGAGCAGGTTGTCCACACCCTGGACGCGAATCCCGCTATCGCTTCGCGCTTTGCGTAGAAACCGTACAAAAAAATTGTTGGTTTTGACCGGTTCGGTCTGTTTATCGGGAAACATTTTTTTCTTCAGATTATCGATGATATAATCGCCGCGGCCCAAAGCAATTTTCAGGCTTTCCGCATTTTGGAATCCACATTTGGGTAAAACATCTAGAAAAGACTGACTGCTCTCGGTAAGCTTATGTTTTTTAAGAAAGTTGGTTAATATTTCTTCGCCGATTTTTATGGTTTGGGCATGTTGTTCTTCTCTCAGGATTTTTTTAATCCAGTGGCGGGCTTTACTGGTCTTTACATAGGAAAGCCAGTCCTGACTGGGTTTTTGATTTTGAGATGTTAGAATTTCCACCTGTTCCCCGCTATGCAGAGGAGTTTTCAGCGCAACCAGTTTACCATTTACTTTAGCTGCAATACACTGATTGCCCACATTGGTATGCACAGCGTAGGCAAAATCGATGGGTGTCGATCCAGATGGCAATTTAACCAGATCGCCGGCGGGCGTGAACACAAACACTTCATCCTGAAATAAGTCAATTTTCAGGTTTTCCATAAATTCAGCGTCGGGATCCTCATCCTGCATTTGCCTTTCGAGCAATTCGCGAACCCAGTTCACATGCTTTTCCAGATGGGTATCGCCAATATCATTGGATTTATATTTCCAGTGAGCCGCGATACCATCCTGAGCCATTTGATGCATTTGTTGTGTGCGGATTTGTATCTCCACCATTTTTCCTTTGGGTCCGACAACGGTGGTATGCAGCGATTGATATCCATTAATTTTGGGCATGGCGATATAATCTTTGAACCGGTCATAGATGGGCATGTACAAGCTATGGACAATGCCCAGGGCATAATAACATTCTTCAATTTTATTGACAATTATCCGTACGGCCGTCAGATCATAAATATCTTCAAACGGTTTATTACGCCGCTTCATTTTGCTGTAAATGCTGAAATAAGTTTTGGGACGCCCGTAAACATCTGCACTTATTTTATGCTTACGGAGTTCTTGTACAACCGGTTCGCTAAATTCATTGATATACTTATCCCTTTCATCGTGGCTTTCCTGTACTTTTTTCTGCAGCTCTTCATATTCTTTGTGTTCCAAATATTTAAGGGATAAATCTTCCAGTTCATCTTTAATGCGGGCAATACCCAGCCGGTGGGCCAAAGGGGCATAAACATCGCGGGTTTCAATGGCAATCCGCGGTCGCTTGGCGTGCGGTACGTACTCCAGGGTGCGCATATTGTGCAGGCGGTCGGCAAACTTAATAATGATGACCCGAATATCCTTGACCATGGAAAGAAGCATTTTACGAAAGGTCTGTGCCTGACGTATTTCTTTGCTTTGAAATTTAAGTCCGCTGATTTTGGTCACACCATCAACCAGAATACTGATGGTTTCGCCAAAACTATCCCGTAAATCATCCAGAGAAACATCGGTATCCTCCACTGTATCGTGTAATAATCCGGACACAATAGTGGAAATATCCATCTTCAATTCAGCAAGAATGATACCGACCTGTACACAATGCTCAAAATAGGGATCACCGGAATAGCGCCTTTGTTTGAAGTGGGCTTCCAGACCAAACTGATACGCTTTAACGATTAGGTCTTTATCGAAATCACTGGCATAGGTCTGCACAATATCCAGCAGCCTGTCGAACTGCGGATCGATACGTTTCTTTTGCTTGGTGATCATGGTTTGTTCACTGCTGATTAACATGACGACCGACTCGTTTTCCCCATCTACAAAATGATTGTACGTTTATTTTTTTATATGCCTACAAAAATTTATAGTTTCCTCAGGCCTGAATCAATAGCCTAAATTACCACTGCGCACCGGAAATGATCGATTCGTCATGTAGGAAATCGGGATCACCAAATTTACCAAATTCTTTGAGGAAACGCAGCCGCGATGAGCCGGTGGGTCCGTTGCGCTGTTTACCGATAATCACTTCACACATATTATGCGTGGGCAAGCCGTCCTCAAATTCTTGAATATTATAATATTCCGGTCGGTAAACAAACATGACCACATCCGCATCCTGTTCAATAGCCCCGGATTCGCGTAAATCCGATAACTGCGGTTTTTTGCTTTTATCACGGGTTTCTGTGGCCCGTGAAAGCTGCGATAGAGCCACTACCGGAATATCCAGTTCCTTGGCCACCGCCTTTATGGATCGGGAAATATGAGTAATTTCCTGCTGACGATTTTCGCCCTTGGTACCTTCCATCAACTGCAGATAATCAACAAATAACATCTGCACATTATGTTCCGCTTTTAACCGGCGGGCTTTGGCTCTTAATTCCAGTACGTTCATGGATGGGGTGTCATCAATATAAATGGGTGCTTTATCCAGTTTAGCCACGTGCTGGGTCAGGTTGTTCTCCTCTTTCTTGCTCAACTGTCCGGTACGTACGGCCATCTGATTAACTTTGGATTCCGTGCACAGTAAACGCAATACCAGAGCTTCGCTGGACATTTCCAGACTGAAAAAACCCACCGGGATACCATGCTCGACAGCTGCATTCCGGGCAAAATTCAAAGCCAGCGCCGTTTTTCCCATGCTGGGCCGTCCGGCCAGTACGACCAGATCACCTCGCTGCAAACCGGCGGTCAGTTCATCCAGTTTTTTATAACCGGTGGGCACACCGGTTACGCCCGTGCGGCTGGAGTGATATAATTCTTCGATCTGTTCGAATACCCGGTGTAAAATGTCGTTCATTTCGGCAAAGCCTTTTTTAAGGCGCTTTTCGGATATCTCAAAAATTTTGCGTTCGGCGTAATCCAGTAATTCATCCACTTCTTCTTCCTGCTTGTAGGCCCGGTTTATAATGGTTTCACAATCCCGTATCAGATGGCGCGAAAGGGCCTTTTGCTTCATAATTTCCAGATGATTTTCAATATTGGCCGAGGAGGGGATGCTGTTGGCAATTTCAGCCAGATAATAGGGGCCGCCCACTTCATCCAGCACATTTTTTTGCTTTAACATCTCGGTGACCGTCAGGAGATCGATTTCCTTATCTTTTTCGAATAACTCCGTTATAACATTAAAAATCAGCTTATGACTGGTACGATAAAAATAACCGCCTTCAATGTGTTCGATCGCTAAAGACACGGCTTCCCTATCTAGGAATAATGCCCCCAAAATCGCCTGTTCCACCTCAATGGATTGCGGCGGAACACGTAGCAATTCGTTATTTTTGGCCGTCTCTTCCATAATTAAGAATCCCGTTAATTGTGTACAATACTTTTATTGCAGATTATGCCGTCTATAAAGCATAATCAAAAATCATTATAAAGGCAAGCTCCGAGCTTCTCTATAATCGTTTTAATTCGCTCGAAATGGTTTTCCAGTCCTGCCAGGCCTGCTGCTTGTAACGCGGACTTCTCAGCAGAGCTGCCGGATGATAGGTAACAATGAGGGGAATTTGCCGGAATGTATGAATCTGTCCCCGCATTTTACTCAGTGATGTGCTTTCTTTTAAGAGGGATTGACCGGCTACCCGTCCTAAAGCTACAATCAGTTTGGGCTGTATGAGATCCAGTTGCTTTAAAAGGTAGGGTTCACATTCGGCCAATTCCTGGGTTTGTGGATCACGGTTTTGCGGCGGACGGCATTTGAGCATATTGGCAATAAACACATCAGCCCGTTGCCTGCCGATAGCCTTTAGCATTTTATCCAGCAATTTGCCGGCCTTACCAACAAACGGTTTACCCTGCAAATCCTCATCACGGCCTGGGGCCTCACCTATAAACATCAGCTTTGCATTGGCATTGCCGCTGCCGAAAACGAAGTTGGTGCGGGTGGCCCCCAACCCACATTTCTGACAATCCTTAATGGATTCATAAAATTCGGTTAAAGCCGGCGTCCAGTTTTCCGTATCCGGCTTGGCTTGTGTTCCATTCTGAACCGGTTTTCGTACAGTTTCCCTTTTGTCATCCTGGATTTCCTTATTCCCTACTAATTGGCCATTCAAATGGATATCCGGTTCGTAAACCTCGCTGTACCACTGTAAAAAGGCTTTCAATTGTTTGTAGATATCTTCCATTATACACCTTGTCCATAATTCAGCAGTTGATCCAGGATAGCATGGGCCGTATCCGGTTTGGACATCATAGGCAGGGTTTGTACATCGCCGTTGCGGTGAATGATGCTGACCTGATTGGTATCACCGGCAAATGCTGCGCCCTTAATACCGGGATTATTGGCTACGATCATATCCAGGCCCTTGCGGTGCAGTTTATCCCGGGAATGTTCGATTAAATCTTCGGTTTCCACGGAAAAACCTACCATTATCTGTTGATGTTTCATCGATTTCAAACGGCTTAAGATATCGGTGGTACGCTGCAGATGCAAGACGGAATCGCCTTCGCTCTTTTTAATTTTGTGTTGCTTCAATTGCCGTGGACGATAATCGGCTACGGCAGCCGCGCCGATGTACACATGGCAGGCGAAAAAATGTTGGCCGATTGCTTCGTCCATGTCCCGGGCGGAACGGACGTAGGTCACATTCAGGCATTGCGGCGGTGGCTCGACAGAGGGGCCCATAACCAAACGTACATCCGCACCGCGCACAAAGGCGGCACGGGCCAGGGCGATGCCCATTTTGCCGGAGGACCGGTTGGAAATAAACCGCACCGGATCGATGTCTTCCACCGTGGGTCCGGCACTGATCAATATCTTTTTGTCTTTAAAATCCGGCGGATTAAGCAAGCGGCTGATCATGTCCATGGTGGACGCGATATCGCCGGTCCGGTAGCCCCCCTCATCGGCCTTTGGCGGGGAAAGGGGTATGATCGAAGCCTGTATCGATGCTGCCGGCTGGGGTATGCCATCCTTGCCAACCGCTTCGGTCACAATGGGATAATACAGGATATTGGCGGTCGCATGGACATCATAATGTTGCGGATGATCGGTCAGTATACACTGAACCTGTCCACTTGCCTGCTGTTTCTTTCCGGTTACGGCCTCAACTCCCGAGAACACCCCGAATAATGAAGCGTTTACTCCCGGGCCTGTATGCAGACGGATGTTCCAGCCCTTTTGCCCGGCCAGGGCGTTAAGGCTGGACAGCATAGGCACAGCCAGCAGCAGCCTATGGTCGGTTTTGTCAATAACGTCGATAGTCATCATTCGGTTTTAATTATGAGCGATTCAACTTGATTGATGGTCTCGGACAGCTGATCATTAATGATTATATGATCAAAATGTTCGGACCGGGCGTATTCATAATCCAGGCGCTGCAAACGTTTGCGGATATCCGATTCCCGTTCGCTTTGGCGCCTTTGCAGCCGGCGAATCAGTTCCTCTTTACTTGGCGGTTTGATAAACAGACTGATTGCCTTAGGAAACTGCTGTTTTATGGACAAGGCCCCATTGACATCGATATCGAACAACACAACCTGGCCCCGGGCGCTCATATTTTCCACGGTTTCTTTAAGCGTGCCGTAATAGTTACCGTGCACCTGTTCGTATTCCAGGAAGCGGTCCTGTTGGATAGCTTTTTCAAATTCCTGCCGGGACAGAAAAAAATAATCGCGGCCGTGCACCTCGTTATTGCGTTTGGGCCGGGTGGTGGCCGAAACGGAAATGGCGGTTTCCTCATATTTTTGCTGAAGCTGCCGGACAATGGTGGTTTTGCCGCCGCCGGAAGGGGCTGAAAAAATGATATAGGATGATTTAAAACGCATGTCCGTTTTTTGCCTACTCAATGTTCTGAGCCTGTTCCCGCAGTTTTTCGATTTCCTCTTTAATGCGGATCACCTTATGCTGCACTTCCGTGTTTCCTGTTTTGGAATTGATGGTGTTGGCTTCCCGCAACATTTCCTGCAAAAGAAACGTCAAACGCTTCCCGGCTTCGTCATCGTTTTGCAGCGTTTTTTTAAACTGATTGATATGACTGTGCAGCCTCACCCGTTCCTCGGAGGTGTCCATCCGGTCGGAGATGATGGCAATTTCCTGCTCCAGTCGTGCCGGATCAATTTTTTGCTCATCGATCAGATGCAACACATTGTTATACAGTCGGTAAAACGTATCCCGAACATCATCCTGGCTGTCGGTCTGAATACCGGATAGTTCTTGCTCAATAACGGAGAGCCGTTGTTGCAAATCTTCATTGATATGCCGGCCTTCTTCATTTTTCATGGCAATCAGAGACTGTAATGCCTGGTCCAGGGCCGGCTGTAATAAACGCATAAATACCTCATCCGAAAAACGGGTGATATCGGGTGTTAAAATGTCTTCAAACTGCAGGATATGGTTCAGATCCACCGGTTGTTCAATTTTTAGAATGGCCCGCAGTTTTTGCAGGCTTTTCATTTTGAGTTGCACCAGTTCTTCATCGATCACCGGTTCCGTATCGGCATCCACTTTTTGTTTGATGTTGACAAAAACAGATACATTTCCCCTACTAATACGGCCGCTGATTGTATCCCGTATCGGTTTTTCCAGAAAGCTGAGTTCTCTAGGTAAACGTACGGTTTGATCCAGGTATCGGCCATTGACGCTTTTAATTTCAACCATCAGTTCAAAATGATTATCACTGTGTTTTCCCCTGCCGTAGCCGGTCATACTGACCATCGATTCCTCTTCTTCCTGTTTTTTAGTGGTAAAATTTTTATTTCTTTACAGAATCTATTACATTGAACATCATGATAAATCATAGATAACCAATTGATGTTCAATCATTTAACCTGTGTATAGGGCGATCATTAAATCGCTATCAATTTAACGTAATTTTAACAAAAATTAAAATACATTTTTTTCGAACAGATTCGATTTAAGTTGTACAACCCGGAACACACTGAAGCAGTATCATGCATAAAAATTATTACCTTTTCAAAAGGCAGGTGGATTTTATCAAACCACAGGTGATCGGTGGTACCATCAACCGCATGTTTACCTTTCAGAAGAACGAAGTGGTTATGGAATTCAGCCGTTCCGGACGCATGTTCTTCTTGTTCCTGAATATCCATCCCTCACTGCCCCACATCATTTTAAAAGATGCCTTTCACATCCGAAAACCCGAATTCCAGGTCTTTGAATGTTTAAAGGGCCAGACGTTGCAAAATATGGATATGCGACCGTTTGACAAATGGCTGCAAATGCATACCGAACAATATGTTATCGATACGGTCTTTTTCGGCCGCCATCCCAATGTTTTTGTACATGATGAACAAAATAACCTTATCGATACCTTCAAAAGCGGTCAACCCGCCCTGCCGGAATACGGCTCGGCGGAACAACCATTAAAGGATATATCTGCAGACACTTTGGCGGACCTTTTTAAACAACAGCCGGCGGAAAAGCTGATCACCATTTTGCAAAACACCCTGGCCGGGATCAATAAGCTGCTGGCCCGGGAGCTGCTCTTCCGGGCCGGTTTGACGGCCCAGCACATTGCCGACCAACTAAGCCGGGCCGAAATCAACCGTCTGCACCGGGCAATACAAAACCTGTATGGCGCATTGCACAGCGGACCTGTATTCATTTACAAAAACAAGGACGCGGTCAAACGTATCGCCCTGGTGGACTTAAAACACCTCAGCAACACAGAGGAGGACGACTGGACCGTTGAGACGTTCGATTCGGTGAACAAAGCCTGGGATTATTATATCCGTCAAGTTCGGGCCGGACAGACCCGTTGTCAACTGGAAAATGAATGCCGCACGGCCTTAGCCAAAAAGCACGACTATCTGCAGCGCAGTTTGCAGCGCCTGCAGGAAGCGGAAAATTTGCAGAAACGCAAGGCGGACGCTGAATTAAAAGGTAATCTGTTACTAACCTTTCAGCAGGAGGTTGATCCCAATGCTTCCAAAGTTACCCTGGACAATATTTTTATCGATCCGCCGCAACCCATCGAAATAAAGCTGAATCCGTCCAAATCCGCGGTGGAAAATGCTAATCAGTACTTCAATAAATTTAAAAATATTGACGAGCTCAAACACACCCAGAATCTGCGCAAAAAAACGTTGCAGCAGGATTTACAGGACATTGAAGCCTTGCAGCAAACGTTGGCATCCGCCAATGATGTAAAAGCCCTGCAAAAACTTCAGCAGGATCTTGTACAACGGGGATTAATTCAGCAATCCGGCAAGCAAACGGAAACTGATATAAGCGCATTGAAACATCAGTTTCACCGCTATTTCTTGCAAAACAACTGGGAACTGTATGTGGGCAAAAACGCCAGCAATAATGAATTGCTCACTTTTTGCTTTGCCAAAAAACAGGATATCTGGTTGCATTCCCAGGGCGTACCCGGTTCTCATGCCATTATCCGTGTAGCGGACCGGAACATTAATCCGCCGGCTGCTGTAATAGAAGAGGCCGGTCGTATTGTGGCCGCGTACAGCCGGGCTAAACACTCTGAAACTGTTCCGGTGCAATATACGCGTGTCCGCTACGTACAGCGCATGCGCAAGGCGGCAACCGGTGTCGTAAAAGTGCAACATGAACAGGTCATCTTTGTGAAACCATTGGCCCTATAATCAACAGGAGGCTTTCTTGAAAATCAAAATAATAACCGGGATCCTTGTTATACTTTTTGCCGGTCACAGCCTGCGGGCCCAGCAGATAGAC
>WJIP01000037.1 GCA_014730185.1 Caldithrix sp.
GTGAACAAGGATACCTCTACCATACTACAAGATCTAATCAACTATTATTAACGTATGACTATAACGGTAATTTTGTAAAATCACAACCTTATTCCGAACTTACATTTTCGCTTAGTAAATTGTTTAATAAACTGTATGCTCTAAAATTTACATCAGCAATCACTATCTTTAATTTAACAACCGGTGCATTTGAAGAATCAAAACCAATCCCTTCGCGGCATACCTATGCCTTTTGTCTGTCGAACGATTAGTTATATTATTCCGATGATGAACGGCGCTATATCGGTCGCATACCGATTGACCATTTTTTGCAGTAAACCGGTTTTCAAAATATGCCGACCGGTTTGTGTGCCATAATGAATGATCAACTTGAATCCCTAAGACGGCCGGAATAATTCTCGGTGGTCATCATGTTATGCAGTGATCGACAATCAACCATTGAAAACAGGCCGGTATGAGCAGAAAAATTTTTTATCACAGTTGTATGATACTGGGGCTGCTGGTTTATTTTTTTTTCGCCCAGGATGCACTTGCAGAACAGGATACGGTGCGGTATGAGCTGGAACCCATCCACGTAACGGGGCTGCGTTATACCGCCGAACAGATGAACGTGCCCTTTTCCATCGCATCCATCGATGGGTCCACCATTCAGGAAGGCCGCATGCAGTTATCGCTTAAAGAATCATTGGATCGCATGCCCGGGATATTTGTACAGAATGCCACAAATTTCGCTCAGGATTTGCGCATATCCATCCGCGGTTTCGGTGCCCAGTCCGCTTTTGGAATTCGCGGGGTACAGGTCCTGGTTGATGGTATCCCCATAACCACCCCCGATGGTCAAACCCAACTGGATCAGCTGAATTTAGCCACGGTTCAAAGTATGGAGGTATTGAGAGGACCGGTGTCCACCCTGTATGGCAATGCTTCCGCCGGAGTCATTTCCATAACGACCAAGCCGCGTGCAAAACATTCGTATGCACAGTCCCGCGTAACGGCCGGCTCTTATGGATTCCGCCAGGCCCAGGTCAATGCCGGCGTGAATCTCAATAATGCCCACTATTACTTTACAGCGGTAAGTTATCAATCCAACGGTTACCGGCAGAACAGTGCTATGCAAAGCCACTTGTTTAATACAGGTATGCGGTTTAATGCCGACTCTCTCAGTGAATGGATGGTTAATCTGCGCATGCAGTTCAGTCCCATAGCGGAGGATGCCGGAGGTTTAACTCGTGAACAGTTGGAAGACGATCCGGCACAGGCCTATGAAGGTAATATACGCTTTGATACCGGTGAATCGGTACAACAGGGCCAACTGAGCGTGACCTATCGCCGCAACTTGTCGGATAGTAAAAAAGTTCGGGCATCGGCCCATGTGACGCGGCGAATATTTGCCAACCGCCTGCCTTTTACGGCCGGCGGCATGGTTAATCTTGATCGTGATTACGGAGGTTTCAGTGTTGTCCATTCAGGATGGCAAACGCCCCTGCCGTTTCCCAATGCGCTGCTTGTGGGGCTGGATGTCAGACATCAAAATGATCACCGACAGCGTTATAACAACGACTATGGAGCCAAAGGGCATTTAGCCTTTGATCAGGATGAATTGTATACCAATGCGGCAGCTTTTATGCAGAACCGGTTTACCATGTGGAACCGTTTAACGGGAATTGTGGGGGCGCGCTACGATTGGGTGACCATTAAAGCAAAGGACCATTTCGCGAAGGATGGCGATCAAAGCGGAAAGCGGTATATGTACGGCTGGAGCGCTATGGCCGGTATCGTCTGGCCCATCAACTCCTGGGTTAACGGGTTTACTAACCTTTCATCGGGCTTCGAAAATCCGGCGTTGATTGAGTTGACCAATAATCCTGATGGACAGGGCGGTTTCAATGACAATCTAAAAGCTCGGCAGGCATTGAACATGGAAGCCGGGGTCAAAGGAATCTGGCAGAACCGTTTACGGTATAGTATAGCGCTGTATAACATTGAGGTCCGCCAGGATTTTGTACCGTTCGAACGGGCCCAAAGCCCCGGCAGAATCTATTTTCGCAATGCAGGTTCTGCCCGGCACCGCGGTTTGGAAATCGGTTTTGATGGATTATTATTGTCCGGCGTAACGGTTACATCGGCATACACGTATGCTGATTTACGGCATCTTGAGTATAATACGGATATGAAAAATTTAAGCGGTAATCGATTGGCCGGTGTACCCCGCCATCGGTTTTTCAGTGCATTGACCTATCGCCATCCATCGGGTGGATTTTTGCGGGCGCAATGGAAATACCGGGGCACCCTGTACGCAGATGATGCCAACACGGTTCGGGACGAGGGCTACACTGTTTTGAATGTGCAAATGGGATATCCCTTCAGATTTCTGCATTGGAAGGTGCAACCCTTTGCCGGATTCAATAACCTGCTCAATGCTGACTATCCCGATAATGTGCGGATCAATGCTTTCGGAAAGCGCTATTTCGAACCGGCGCCGCCTTTTAACCTTTATGGCGGGTTGAGCTTGAAACGCATTTTTTGAAAAAAATACGAGCAAATATTGAGCAAAAGAACGTGTATTTATCCGCACGTATCCATGCCCCATTCCAGGATTTTGCATATCAAACTCCTTCCTTAAATGAATCGATCACACGCATTGTTGAAATGTCTAAGCAATCCTTAAAAAGTAGATGTAAAAAAATAATCAAAAGCTTGCGCCCGGCTATGCGTTTAATGTAAATTCTACGTGCAAGGGTAAGTAGAATTTGATTACATATTGTTGCGCAATACCCATGGTCAGGAATCCAATGGGTAATAGAAAAAGCCGAAACCCAAACAATAAGTGCGATAAACCAATCACATCAAAAAAGGTTTATGATCATGGAAATTATGGAAGAGTATGAGGTGATGTGTCCATATTGCGGGGAATGGAATACCCTCTTAGTGGACCGCTCAGTCAGAAATCAGACGTATGAAGAAGATTGTGAAGTTTGCTGCCAGCCTATGGTTATCGATGTATCCATCGGTGAAGATGAGGAAGTTTATGTGAATGCCCGTCAGGAAAGCGAATGAGGATTGGGTTCTTCCGGCTCAAAAAATAATTACCAGTTTTGGATTCGATATTGTTCAAAAATAAAAAAGGGTATCGAGGCTGATACCCTTTCAACGTCAAATTAATACATATCATCCATGGCCCCGGATGACATGGAATTGTGATTTTTTTCGTTTTGCGGTTTATCGGTTAACAAGGCCTCGGTCATCAGCAACAGACCGGCTACAGAAGAAGCATTCTCCAGCGCTGACCGGGTCACTTTGGTTGGGTCCACAACGCCGCCTTTTAGTAAATCTTCAAATGATTCGGTTTGGGCATTAAAGCCAAATGCGTCTTTGCCTTCCAGAACTTTATTGACGACAACAGAACTTTCAAGACCGGCATTTTCCACAATCTGGCGGATAGGTTCCTGCAACGCTCTTTTGACGATGGTCACCCCGATTTGCATATCGCCATCGAATTGTAATGTATCAAGGGCCTTAATGGACCGCAGCAAGGCGACTCCGCCACCGGGTACAATGCCTTCTTCAACGGCTGCACGGGTGGCATGCAGGGCGTCTTCGATCCGGGCTTTTTTCTCTTTCATTTCGATTTCTGTGGCCGCGCCGATTTTAATGACGGCTA
>WJIP01000038.1 GCA_014730185.1 Caldithrix sp.
ATGTGGCGGTAATGAAATGTCATACATGTTATGATCCCATTATTGGTTACAGTGATTTTTTAATCGCTGTTAGGCGCTCCTTCCCGTATCCATTGCAGAACCCCTTGCAATTGATTTTCATTCAGGGGCTGGATATTGGAAAAGACCGGCGGCATTTTATCATCGAAGGGCGTTGGATAGCCCTCCAACAATATTAAGTACAGAGGAGCGATATCTGGATTAGATTTGTGCACTACTAGGTTAACCAGCTTTTGACCGGTTCGAATTTCATGGTTGATCAGTCCGTCACGGTTTGTGAGTTCAACATACAGCAGTCGGTTATCCGTGTCGCTTGGCGAATGACATCCGGATTCAAAACCGCATTTGGCCTCGAACATGGGCTGAATATGGTCCACAAAAGTAACACCTTCCTCCGGCAGGATAAATTCTTTCTGGTCTGGCCGGGTGCCGGTGTCCTTACAGCTCCAGACAGTCCAGATGGCTATAGAAGACAAAATGATGACTTGTATATATTTAATACTCTGCATAATAACCTCATAATATTGTTTTGAATTAAATTATCAAAGAAAAAGTTAATTTCAAAATGGTTTGTTTTGGTGAGAGAATTGATTATATTTACCTTAGAATTTTGTTAATGTTGTCTTTCTTTTTGTATTAAGAAATTGAATGATGTCCAATCTCATGTAAATCCTAAAATATTTTTATAAAGAGAATATTCTATCCAAAGCATGTAAGGAGAAAAAAATGTTCTCAAAAATTATTCTTTCAATCACATTTGGTGTTTTTGCACTTCATGCCCAAACTTTCAAAAAAGTTGATAATTTTCCTTTTAATTATGACACAAATTTTTCACAAGGTTGTGCGTGGATTGATTATGATCAGAATGGCACCTTAGATTTACTTGTAACCAATGGGGTGGATCAAAATGACTTTCTATACTCAAACACAGGACAAGGTAGTTTTGAAAAAATTACTTCTTTAAATATTGTTTTAGAAAACACGCGGAGCAATAGCCCTTCTTGGGCTGATTACGATAATGATGGCAATATTGACTTATTTATTTCAAATGCGGGCTTCCAAAATAACCTGTTGTTTAAGAACGAAGGTGAAGGATCATTTAAAAGAATAACGGATTATATCATTACTCAAGATGATGGTAAATCCATTTCGGCGAGCTGGGGCGATTATGATAATGATGGATATATAGATCTTTTCGTTGCCAATGGATTTGCTAACTATACTAATTATCTCTATAAAAATGGTAATGGTCAAGGATTTACAAAAATCAATGAAGGACCTATCGTAACTGATATCGCTGCTGATTCACGAGGATGCAGTTGGGTTGATTATGATAATGACAATGACTTGGATTTATTCGTTGTGAATAAGCAAAATCAAAATAATTTTTTATATGAAAATTTGGGTAATGGACGCTTTAAAAAAATAATTGATGGGGCGATTGTGAATGACGGCGGTAACTCTTCTTCTTGCAGTTGGGGAGATTACGATAATAATGGTTATCTTGATTTATTTGTTGCCAATGATCAGGATCAGCACAATTTCTTATATCGAAATAATGGGGATGGAACCTTTACAAAAGTCAAAGAAGGCGTGTTAGTTAGCGAAAAGAATTATTCCTCTGGAAGTAGTTGGGCTGATTTTAATAATGATGGTTATTTAGATCTTCTTTTGTCTATAGGTCAACAATACCATGAAGGACCGAACTGGCTCTATATTAATGATGGCCAGGGTAATTTCGAAAAATTGCCGATTAATAGTGTTAAAAATGACACTTCTTATTCAGCTGGTACGTGTTGCGGTGATTATGATAAAGATGGATTTGTCGATATTTTTATTAGTAACTTTCATGATCAGAATAATTTTTTATATAGAAATCAAGGCAATAATAATAATTGGATTAACATTAAATTAGAAGGGCTATACTCAAACTATGCTGCCATAGGCGCTAAAGTTTTGATTAAAGCAAATATACAAGGTGAATCTTTTTGGCAAATGAGGCAGGTGCTCGCTCAAACAGGTCATCGGAGCCAAAACAGTTTGAATGTTGAATTCGGACTGGGTGATGCAACTACCATCGATACAATGATAATTAAGTGGCCTTCAGGTTTTGATAATATCTATCATAAAGTTCAGAGCAATCAATTTTTAAAAGTAAAAGAACACATACAAAGAAGAAAAAGTCCGGTTTTGTTATCAGCACATGATGTTCCCAATGACCAAGGTGGTAAAGTACAGCTTAAATGGATTTCATCTAGACTGGATACGAACCTTAATTCAATGACGCATTACAGTATTTGGCGAGCTATTCCCGAGAATCAATACAACCAATTTTCAGCTAAATTAATTAATAATAAGCAGATAAAATACCGATCCACCACCTCTGGTGATTCAACATATTACTGGGAGATGATCGGCGAACAAGAAGCACATCGTTTAGATCGATATAGTTTTACAGCATCAACTCTATTTAATGCGACGCCCTCAAACAAAGGTTACCATTATTTTATGATTTCAGCGCACACTTCAAATGTGAATGAATTTTATGATTCCAATATTATTAGGGGCTACTCGATGGACAATCTCCATCCTTTATCTCCAGCCAACTTTGCAGCCAAATTAATTGAGAGCAGTATAAGGTTAACCTGGGCACCTAATAAGGAAGATGATTTAAAACAGTATTTATTATATCGAGGTGAGAACGCCAACTTAAATACGCAGATTCGACCCCCTCTCAGTGTAATTCAAGACACATTCTATGTTGATGAAAATATTAATAATAATGATTACTATTATGTGGTTAAAGCGATGGATATTAATGGTAATGAAAGCGAGGCAAGTAAAGAAATAAAAGTATCGGTCACAAACATGCCGGATGATAATCAAATGCCGGAACAAGTTGGTTTACATCAAAATTATCCCAATCCGTTCAATCCCACAACAACTATACGATATGATTTACCTGATGAAGCTAGTGTTTCGCTGGTGATATATAATGCCATAGGCCAGAGAATTAAAACATTGGTTGATAAATATGAAAATTCAGGTGTAAAACGCGTTAAATGGTTCGGAAAGGATGAACATGAAAAAACAGTTCCCAGTGGAATTTATTTTTATAAATTAAAAATTGCAGATCAGATCCATATAAAAAAGATGATTTTGTTGAGATAGGAATATATAAAATATATTCTTAATAAACGATTGATATAGTCCATTCAGGTTTTAGTTTTATATCTAATTTTATTGTTAACATTATCTAATATAAAGTATAATATATGGCCGGAATTTTCGGAATTATAGGCGACATTGGTAAAGCACAAATCTTTGAAGACGCTCTTCATTATCTTGATTTTTACCGTTCCAATTCTATTGTTGTTAACAATCATACCTTTCTTGGGGTAACCGCATTCGATTCTTCAAAAACAGAAATATTTGAAAACGATAATCTGGCAATCCTGTTAACCGGGGAATACTACGGCGAACATTTCAATGCCACGTCTTCCAAAAACAAACTAATTGAATTATTTCAGCAATATGGCC
>WJIP01000379.1 GCA_014730185.1 Caldithrix sp.
CCATTATGCTTTCCGCCGATACAACGTCTACCTTTGGACTTTGGCTGTTCGGTGATTATAGTGAAAATGATTTACAGCTACGGTTCACCCATCAAGGGGGCGATAGCCATAAGGTCGATCTGGGCCCCATAGACTGGGCGGGATGGAAATTGATATCTTTGCCGGTCGGTACGATCACTAATCAAACCACATTTTATTTTAGCGGCATGCTCATTAAACAGAACCCGCAGGGCAGGACTGAGGGGAGCGTTTATCTGGATGATATGCAGACGGATATCGTGACCGGTATAGAGCAGCGGTTGTTCGCGCATTCCAAGTCCATTGAAGGTTATCAACTGGGTGCCAATTATCCCAACCCCTTCAATCCGGTTACCCATATTCCGTTTACCCTCCCTGGAAAAAGTGTTATTACCATTCAAATCTATAACATTTTGGGTCAAAAAGTGGCGACGCCATTTTCCGGTGTGGTGCAATCCGGCACCCATGCGGTGCGCTGGGATGCACCCGCCCTCAGTTCAGGTATCTATTTTTACGAACTTAACGTACAGGATGAACCGGTCAGAATGCGCAAAAAGATGATGCTCTTAAAATAGCATCAGTGGGACAAAGTTTTTTGTCGATGGTTTGAATGGCGATAAAGATCATCAATAACCGGTGTGTTACCAACCGTGCGTCGCCAAAAGTGGCTATGTTCTGAAAACCCGGAAATGCACAATTTTAACTATGACATCAGTTCGATAAGATTAAATCATTTAAGCTCCGGGATTTGGAAATTTTATTATAAGCTTGCCTTTGCGATAAGTTTGTTTACATTTCATGTATTGACATTTAAAACAGCTCAATCTTTATGGGATACTCTTCAAGTGCTCAATGGTCATGAATTCTTTTTTGGATAGGAACCTCTATATGAATTGTCTGATAAGGATTTTCATAATCGTCCATTGGTTGCCGGTATTTCTCTGGGCTTCTTCAATTATCTTACAAGGGGAAGTAAAGGATTCCCGTACCAACCATCCCCTTCAAGATGTCAACATTGAAATTCTGCAAACCGGTTTGGGTACATCAACAACAGATCAGGGATATTTTGAAATAAAAAACATACCCTACGGCAACCATGTAGTAAAAGTAACTTGTGTCGGATATAAAAAAACAGAAAAATGGATAGAGGTAAATGAGAAGAGTAAGACAATTGTATGGAACATTTTTCTTGAACCGGTCGCCATTGAGGGTGAAAGTATTATTGTGACGGGCAGGGCAGCCCCAAGGCGTGCTGTGCAGCGGCAATCTCCTGTTGCCTTTACAAAACTGAATCGCCTGGATATATCCAATAATTATACCACCGGCAATGTAGCTCAGTTAATACAAAACGTGCCCGGCGTGTGGACTTCCACGGCCGGCCTGGGAGAAGCAAAAATTTACATGCGTGGATTCTCTTCTCAGGGTATTCGGATATTGATTAATGACATACCAATCAATAATACCGAAGACCATACTGTTATTTGGTCCAACTGGGCTGGATTGTCTCATATGAGCCATTCCATTGAAGTTCAGAGAGGCCCGGGATTTTCAATGCTCAGCCCGAATGCATTTGGCGGTTCTGTCAATATATCAACCATTGGTATTGAACCTTACCGAAAAACGACTTTTCGTGTTTCAGGTGGCATTTACAACCGTATGGGAATTGCCTCAGGACCGAATGCAGGTAAAATTGCTGATCGTACCGATATGTCGGCGTTCAGAGATGTGGGCATAGTTGGAAACTACACCTATTCGGCAAGATTCAATTCAGGGCCGCTGTTCGACAATCAACTGAATACGTGTTTATTTTTGGAACGAAAGGCAGGGGATTCTTATCTGATAGGCACAGATTATGATGGCTATAATATTGGAATCGAAGCCGAGGGAACCGTGGAAAATCATGACATTTACACCATATTCTTTGTTTCGACGCAATCCCATGGTCAGGCTTTTGCTCTGCAGGATATCGATTTATTAAAAACACTGGGCCGGGAATACAACCGAAAAAACCATGACTGGCAAGAAAATTTTTATACAAAACCCTTCTGGTCGGTTAACCACAGCTGGCGACTGTCTCAGAATAAAAAATTGACCACGAATGTTTTTTTGACAATGGGCAGAGGCGGTGATCAAAGTTGCGTGAATGATGCTTTTGACGTTCAAACGGGTTTGATTGATTTTCAACCGAGCACAAAAGCTAAAGACGCTTATGCGTTTGGCCGTCATGCTCAATATTTGTATGCCAATTACGGGTTGATAACAACTGATTTTATCCCGATTTCTCTGAGCGGAGGCCCCTATTTTGTTTATAAAGATATTCCGTTTGAAAGCGATTACAACGGGGAAAACTTTTTTATCGACCAGCATATGCACAGTTATCAGCGCATCAATCGCAGAGATCACTGGCAAAGTGGCATAAACAGCATACTCAACCAGAAATTATCCCATCATCTTTTAATTCATTACGGTCTGGAAGCAAGGTATTGGCGTGGTCACCGGGAAAGTGAGGTGGGATTGCTTAAAGTTAGTAATTTCAGTTCACCGAGGCATAAAAATTCACCCACCGGAAAGGATATTTTTTTAAGCAATGTTCAATCGCTCTATGATTATGATACGCGGGTTATTAATTTGTCAGCATTCAGTCGACTAATATGGAAGCCTATCGAACGCCTAAATTTACAGGCCGGTCTGCCCGTTTACTACACCTATGCGGAAGTTATTGAAAATCCAATCCGGTTCATGGATTTTGGGTCATTAAATTTTTTCGATGTAGCTAAACGAACCACAGCCGATATGAAAGCATACGGGGCAAAGTTTGGCATAACGAATGATTATCTGCGTCAATATCATTATTGCGCTCCGTGGATGGGTGGCAATTACAATATTAATTCCAATATCAATATATTTTCAAGGATCGCTCTATCTCAAAAAGAACCGGTCATTCTTGACTGGTACGATTATCACAACGGGCCATTACTGCAGAAAGATAAATATCCTGAACAAGAAAAGGCTGTTTCTCTCGAAGCGGAAAAAATCTATGGTGCAGAGCTGGGGGTGGGATACTTGCTGCAACATTTTTCCCTAAATACAAATTATTATTATTCTATTTATGATGATAAAATTGAACGGGTGATTGATATAAACGGAAGACAAACAACGTTAAATGCCGGTAAAGCCATAATGCAGGGGTTGGAGTTCTCAGCCAAATGGCATAACCGCACATGGGATTTCAGCACGACGGCGACCTTCTCACGCAATCGCTGGCAAAAAATGAATGTATCTACTATTTTTGATGCCCCGGCCAGTGATGTTGAGGAAAAGGTAGTGCCCTTCAGCCCGGAGCATCTCCTCAGTGCTGTCGCCGGTTATCATTTTAATATTGGGGACAACCATCGCTTTCACATCCAATTACGACTGAATTATTGGGATGAATATTACGGCACCTACACTAATACCTATTTTCAAAATACCGAACAAGTTATTGATGGTTCCCACTATACAATAAGGACCGAGAAGCAAGCGAAATTACCTTATTTTCTGGATTTAAGCGCCCGCATGCGCTATATGGTGCGAACAAAAGCACTGGAAATAGAATTTCGCGTAGATGCGAATAATATGTTAAATCGATCCGATAACTTTATGGAGGCAAGATATTCGATTGATTATACCCGCAATGATTTTTATGAAGGGCGTTATAAGTGGTATGTGCTGCAGGCACCCCTATTTAACCTATTTTTTACCATGGAGATTAATGTTCGAGAATAAGGCACAAGGTATTTTTTAATAAAAAAGGCGCTTACCTTAAACGGCAAGCGCCTTTTGTTTTTTTTGGGGTGTCGTATGAGTTATTTAATCAGCATCATCCGTTTTTGTTTGGTAAAGTTTCCAAACTCCAGTTCGTAAATGTACATTCCGGAAGCTACTCGAGCCCCTGCTTCATTGGTACTGTTCCATTGTAATACGTGATTTCCTTTGCGTAGCATCTTATCACTGACCAGTTCCTTGACTTTCTGACCGAGCGTATTGTAGATGGTCAGCGTGACCCGTTTGTTAACCGGCAGATAAAATTCGATATTGGTTGTGGGGTTGAATGGATTAGGATAATTTTGTTTCAATTCGAAATCACTGGGTGTAATAACCGTAATGTCTTTTGCTTCAATACCCGTTCCGGTTTTGCCCTCAACCACGCGTAAGGACCAGCGTTTGGGGTTAATTTCAGCCGTAGCTGTGGTATCCCAGATGCTGTTGAATACATCAACCGTATCGATTTCCATGGAATCGGTACCGGCAAATGAAGTATCATAACGTGTATAGCTGGTGTCTCTCAGCCAATCGTAATGAAATACATCAATACTGTCATAAATTGTTTGATAAGGCAGAATCATATCTTCAAATCCATCCTTGTCAAAGTCCGTATGACGGGCAACCATTTTGGAAACAAACGGCCAGGTTAGATAGGTAAAGGAGGTATCTTTAACGCCGGCGGAGTCGAAGTAGGCTTTCTCTGTTAAATGCGTCGTGGAGTCTCCTTTATAAACCACATCAAATGTCCAGTTAGCGATATCGGTTTTATCGCCGCCCTGAAATTCAGCCGTTACTACATTAGAACCGAAACTGTTGGAAATATACAGATTGGGATTTTCGTCGCCGTCGATATCACCATAGCCAAAGCCGAAATGGCCGCCGATAACGGAGGACATATCCAGGGCAAATACATTAGAAGAGTCTATTTCAGCTAAATCATGCCCCTCATCCCAGTAAACCATATGTAAAATACTGGAATAGAATGACGGCATATAAACTTCTTCACGACCGTCACTATCTACGTCATAAGCAAAGCCTGAAAATAAAGATACACCATCATATTCATGCAGAAAATAATTTTGTTTGTCATTGGTCGTATCGGCCATTGTATAAGTGGTTTCACCGGTGCCTTCATCATAGTCGACACGCAGGGGGGTTACATTTTTAAAATTCCAGTTATGGATAAGAACTTCGCGTTCATCCATGCCATCCAAGTTGGCCGTGATCATGGCCCAGCAACTACCGCCCCAGCCGTAATTGGGATGGTCCGGGCGCATTTCCATAAATTCAGCTTCAAAGCCGGAAAATCCGGGCGTGTTGGTGCTCCATTCGCCATTGGCATGAATAACATAATAACCGTCATTATCTGCACCGCTGTTATTCAATACGGTAACCAGCTCATTGACGCCATCCATATCCAAATCGATGATTTCGAAATATTCGCTGTAACCGTAACCATCAGCGCCGGGCATAATGGTTTCATCAATAACCTGGGAAGGTTCGGTACCGAAATTCCAGCTATCTTCAACGCCGTCCCATTCATAGATCAGAAAGCCGTTGTAAGCGTTTTGATAGATGACTTCTTTTAAACCGTCGTTATCCAGGTCACCAAAAGCGGCATATCGTGGTGTTGAACTGCTACCATTGGTAATGGGAGAAGTCCAAACCAGTTCAATGGAATCATTGCCGGCTACTTTAAAAACATGCACAATTCCATCATGACCATAATTTGTTGTGACGATTGCCCCTTCGCCGGTACCGATTAAATCATCATCAAAATTGGCACCACGGATACTTCCAAAACCGGTTAACATGGTATCGGCTGTATTCCAGTTATAACCTGTGGAAAGACGTACCATGTCTTCGGTTTGGGCACCTCCGATCAGGGTAAAACCCAAAACCGTTAAAAGTACAATAGTGAAAAAATGTCTCATGAAAAACCTCCTGTTAAATTGTTGAGAGAATGAATTAGTCGGTTAAGATAAGAAATAACACCAACTATGAGCAAATAATATTCCATACAAGCAAAATTTTAATTTTAACTTAGCCTCATGTTTTATTAAATTAACAAATAGATATAATAAGTTCAAGAAGTAAACAAACTTATATAAAGGGCAGCTTGGAGGGTAATTTATGCGGATGTTTGCAAAATTATGGGTATTTTTGATTGTATTGGTTTCGACGAGTTTGTTCGCTGGTAACACCGGTAAAATCGTCGGCAGGGTTATTGATAAATCAACCGGTGAGCCCCTGCCCGGAGCCAATGTGATTGTAAAAGATACTCAATTGGGGGCTTCGACCGATTTAAACGGTGAATTTTTCATTATAAATGTACCGCCTGGAACGTATACGGTGGAATGTATGATGGTCGGATACCAAACGATACGCTATGAGGATGTGAAGATTCAATCCGATCAAACGACGGGGCTGGACTTTAAAATGAGCGAGCAGACCCTGGAAATGGATGAAGAGATTACGGTTATTGCAGAACGCCCCATGGTGCGTAAAGATTTAACCGCATCCAAAAAGGTGACTTCTGCGGAAGAAATTGAAGCCCTGCCGGTGGAAACCTTCGAAGGTATCATGCTAACGCAAGCCGGAGTGACCAAAGGAGCCGGCGGCGAAATTCATATTCGGGGCGGCCGTTCTAATGAAATTGCCTATCTGGTGGATGGTGTATCCGTGGAAAATCCTTATTCTACCAATGGACTGGGTGTGCGGGTCGCCAATAACGCCATCCAGGAAATGTCCGTGGTGTCCGGTGCATTCAATGCCGAATACGGCAATGCCATGTCCGGCGTTGTCAATTTAACAACCAAGGACGGCGGTAAAAAATTCAACACATTTTTCAGCGCCTATTCAGGGGATTATCTGAGTACAAATGATGCATTGTTTCTCAACATCGATGATGTGGATGCCTTTGCCAATCATAATATCGAAGGTACTTTTTCGGGTCCACTGGCATTTCTGGGGGATAATAAAAACCATACGTTTTTTCTGTCCGCCCGCTACAGTAACTCCGAAGGGTATTTATACGGTGTCCGGGAACATTTGCCGACCGACTCTGCCAATTTTAATCTGAAGACCCGAATCACTCAATATAAAGATGACTTCGGCAAAATCGTGACCATCCGCGAAGTATATGATGATTGGTACATCGAACTGAATGGTGATGGCAAGGTTGTCCCTATGAATCCCAGTGAATCGATTAATCTTCTGGGAAAAATGAAGTTTGAAATTTTACCCAATTTAAAACTGCGCATCCAATCCATATTTAACGATTCCAAATGGGAAAACTATGTTCATACCTACAAATTCAATCCGGAAGGAACCTATAATTATTTCAGCAATGGATGGCACAATTCCTTTCAGCTGACCCATACCCTCTCACAAAGTACGTTTTATGAGTTAAAAGGCGCCTTCAAACAGAGAGAATTCCGCCAGTATGTGTATGAAGATCCCACAGATCCGCGTTATGCACCCACCGATAAAATCCAGGGGAGCACGCCAGGCGCCACGTTTGCCTTCGGCGGAACACAAATGGGCCATGTTTATTCCGACTCCAGAACTTATCTTGGTAAGTTCGATATTACCAGTCAGTTGAATAAACGACATCTTGTTAAATCGGGTATAGAAGCCCGGCTTTATCAGCTGGATAATGAATCGTTTACCATTCAGTACGATCGTAATTTATATAACGAACCAACCGTATTAGGTCTAAATTCTCCGTCACATGACAAGTACGAAACGTATCCCAGGCAAATTTCAGCCTATATTCAGGATAAGATCGAATATTCCAACATGATCGTTAATGCCGGTTTGCGGTATGATTATTTTTATTCCGATTTTGAATATTCCGTCAATCAGTTGCAGCCGGATGGCGAGCGCAAACAAGCGACACCCAAACACATGTTCTCCCCGCGTCTTGGCGTTTCATTTCCCATAACAGCTAAAGGCATAATTCATTTTTCCTACGGTCATTTTTATCAAATGCCGTCGCTTTCTTCCCTGTACGTCAATCCGGAGTTTGAGCTGCCCACATCCGGTACGCCTTTATTCGGTAATGCCAATTTACGGCCGCAGCAGACGGTTATTTATGAAGTGGGTTTAAAGCAGCAGCTCGGAGATCGATATGCTTTGGACGTGACCGGTTTTTACAAGGACATCCGCGATCTGCTGGCTCAGCAAACCATTACGTTTCGTTCTCTGGAAGGCGATCGCCGCAGTTATAGTATTTATCGTAATCAGGATTACGGTAACGTTAAAGGTATAACGGTATCCTTCAATAAACGTATGTATAAAAACGATCCGATTGCGGCAACCATCGACTATACGTATCAGATTGCCGAGGGCAACGATAACAGCAGTTCCGCTTTCTTCTATAATTCCTTATCCGGAAGAGAAACCATCAAACATATTTTGCCCCTGGATTGGGATCAAACTCATTCGTTATCGGCTTCGGTGACGCTGCAGCCATTCACCGGCTTGAATATGAGTATCATAGGTTTTATCAACAGTGGATATCCTTATACGCCGGATGTGCCGTATTCTACGTATGATGCATTGCCCAATTCGGAACGTAAACCGGTACGCCGCACCCTGGATTTGAGAACGTCATATTCGTTCCATGTTGCTGATATTCGTTATGAACTATTTGTTAAGATATATAACCTGTTTGACACCAAGAACGAACGCTATGTTTTTGATGATACGGGACGTGCCGGTTACACTTATTTTTATCGCAATATCAATGAAACAGAAGAATTTAAAGAGCATTATGGTGAGCCTGGTGTGCATACCTATGATGAGTATATTACACGCCCTCACTATTACACTGCTCCCAGGGAAGTGCGCGTCGGTTTCAGCGTGCAACTGTAAGCAAATATAGAACATTGCAAAATATTCAGGAGCCTATATGATCAACGAACGCATGAAATGGTTACTACTAATAATAATACTCTCTTTTACAGCAACCCCACTTTTTGCGCAGCAAAATCTGGATTCACTTTTCCGCGAAGGCCCCAGAAAAGCCTGGTCACCGGAACAGTATGAACAATGGTATCAGTGGATGGATAGTAAACTGGCTAAACCGACAGCTAACGGAATTCGCCAGAATGCTATTATGAACGGCAATAAAATTACGACCGAAATCTGGAATTACGGTTCCATATCCAGTCCCGGTAATTGTATCACCGATATCGTCTGGAATGGGCTGGGCTATGGTTTCGAATACGGCCCCTTTGTGGCTGCGGAAGTGCCGGTGCCTAAGGGCAGCCATCCGGATGTGGTGCCTAAACGGGATGAAGATAATAACATCGTTACCGACCAAAACGGTGACACCGTCTGGGTGGCCCATGTCATTTCTGACGGGCTGATCACCGGAGGCGGGGAAACCTCCCCCGACCTTTCCCGGCGTTGGGGCTGGCAGCCCTTGGCCCGCAGCGATGATGGCGTTAACGTGTATTTGAATCAGGAACAAAACAATATCCCTACCAGTGATGACAAAGACACCGACCAGGATGGCAAACCCGATAGCTGGCCTTCCGACTGGTATAACGAAAATCTTCGCGATTATGTCTGGCCGGGTGCGCTGGGTCAGGGAGCAACCAATGCTGACAAAGAAGCATTTTTTGTGATGGATGACCGGGACAATCTGGAATTTGATTATTTTCCGTATAAGGGTGATTCGACGCGAAGAGGTCTGGGCCTGGAAGTGGAAGCGCGGATTTATCAGTGGACCAATCCTCTGGCCGAAGATGCTCTGTTCTTGATTTATAAAATTAAAAACAAGGGTCATTACGATCTGAACGAAGTGATTTTCGCCATGTGGGGTGACCCGCATATCGGCGGATGTAATGATTATTCCGACGACTGGGCCAATTTTGATACGCAGCTGGATATGACCTTTTCCTGGGATGAAGACGGTGAAAGCGACATTGCCGGTAAAGCTCCCGGTTATATGGGCTATAAATTTCTGGAGAGCCCGGGACTGGCCAATGATGGCAAAGATAATGACAATGACGGCATGGTCGATGAGAGCTGGACGAATGGCATCGATGATGATAATGACTGGGATGTGGATAACGATGACGTGGGCATCGATGGCGTTGCCAATACCGGAGACCTGGGTGAAGGTGATGGCGAACCCACGGCTGGCGACCCTTTCGATATCACCAAGCCGGGTGAACCCAACTTTGAATTTACAGATATCGATGAATCCGATATGATTGGTCTGACCAGCTTTGCCCAGCCGCAGTATGATACTAAACTCATTCAGGATGATGAAAAATTGTGGACCGAACATCTGCAGCCGGGGAATTTTGATATTACCGAAGTGCAGGGCGATTATGTCTTTTTGTACGGCTCAGGAAAATTCACCCTTAAATCCATTTTTAAAACCACGCAGGAACAAATCAGCGAAGCTATCAAACGCTTTTCGATCGCGTTAATCCTGGGTGAAAATCGAAAAGATCTGGTGCAAAATGCCCAAACGGTGCAGGAAATCTACAATATCGGATACCAGTTTGCCAAACCGCCGGCCAAACCTCATGTAACGGCTGTGCCCGGAGATCGCCAGGTAACGCTGTATTGGGATGATATCGCAGAAAAATCATACGATCCGGTGTCAGAAGAAGAGGATTTTGAGGGTTATGTTATTTATCGCAGTACCGATCCGGGTTTTGCCGATGCTCAGACCATTACCGACGTTAATGGTAATAAATTTTTGTTCGAACCGCTGGAAACCGTCGGTGGAGCCGATGCCCGCTTTGATCTGGACAATGAATACAGCGGACCCAGCAAGACGCCCTATACCGGACGAGGCATTTCCTATTATCTGGGAGATAATGTGGGATTAAGGCATACCTTTGTTGATTCCAACAATGTGATTAACGGACAGACCTATTTTTATGCGGTTGTTTCTTATGATCATGGCAGCGATTCACTGGGAATCCCGCCCTCGGAATGTTCCAAAATTGTTACCTTCGACCCCACGACCAGCGAGTACACCTTCGATGTGAATACGGCACGAGTTATTCCGAAACGACGATCCGCCGGATATGTCAAACCGAGATTATCGAACGGTGTGGAAAATGCCACCGGTGGCGGATCTACAGGTAGCATAACTGTTGAGTTGATCGATGAAATGAAAGTTCAGGACAACGACACCTTCAGAATTGAATTTGCCGATACTATGATTATTAAGCAAAGTACAGGACAAACCCAGCTTGAGTACTCCGTAGAAGATAAAAAACCGGTTGAAGAGACGTTTATTTCTTTCTTTGATACACCGGTAAGCCTGACCAATAAAAACCTCAATGACGAGAGTATCAAAGTTACTACTCTGGATGGAACAACGACGTTTCAAAGGGGCCTGGATTATGAAGTAGACAGTGAACAGGGTACGATAACCGTGTTCAGTCGGCAAACCGAAGCGGAATCCAGTATGGAAGATGATACGGACTATCGCATTATTTATACCCATTTTCCCATATTCCGCAGCACAGCGGTTGATTCTCAGTTAACCAATCCCATATTTGACGGCATAAGACTGATCGTGCAAAACAAACCTTTTGGTTTGAATGAACAAGCTTCGGGATGGAGCCCGTCCAGTGAGACGGATCTTCAATATACCGTCAAAATGAATGAAGATTCGGCCAAAGCATACCCCTTTGATTATGAAATTCAGTTTGCCTCGCAGGTAATTGATTCCAGTATCAATGACGTGGGTTGTAATTTCCAGGTATTCAATTTACAGCAACAGGTACCGGCAACCTTTTACATACTGGAGCGCAGTCAAACCCGGAACAATTTGTGGGATCCGGGGGAACACATCTTTATTCTGGAAGGGGGCGTAACGCCCAGCAACGTTACCTGGGATATCAATTTTATTGCTGAAGACACCAATTATGTGGCGCCCACCGAAGGGGATTTATTTTCTCTGATTACCGATAAACCGTTTAAGAACGGTGATGCTTTTCGCTTTACCACGGAGGCGGCCAAAGTTAATAAAGAGAGAGCCAAAAATGAGATGGATGATATCTGCGTTGTGCCCAATCCATATGTAGCGACCAATGTCATTGAAGAGCGTAATACGGTATCCCGGACGGAGCGCGGCTATCGGCGGATTTATTTTGATCATTTACCGGCACATTGTACTATCCGCATATACACGACGGCAGGTGAATTGGTACGGGTGCTGGAGCATAACAGCACCATTGATGATGGTAAAGAATATTGGGATTTACTGACCAAAGATAATATGGAAGTGGCCTATGGTTTGTATTTCTACCATGTGGAAGCGCCGGGCATCGGTAGTAAAGTTGGTAAATTTGCGATTATAAAATAATGCCATTATGAATGAATATAGAATCAAGATGAAATCGGAGGCTTTGATGAAAAAGCAAGTAATAATAGCTGTAATGGCCGTTTTTCTTTTAAATACATATCCGGCGTTCAGTCAGGATTTAACCTCTTCTACCATATCCAAAGTAGGAACCACCGTGGGTCAGTTCCTGAAATTCGGAGCTTCGGCCCGGTCCATAGCGATGGGTGGGGCCTTTACTTCCGTGGCCAATGATGTGAGTGCCATCTATTGGAATCCGGCCGGCCTGGCTACCATAAGAGGAAATGAAGTCATGTTTACCCACACGCAATGGATTGCCGACACCCAATATGATTTTGGGGCCATTTCGCTGAATTTAGGTGCGTTTGGCACACTGGGAGCCATGATATCGTCCTTTTCTTCCGGTGATATGAAAGTACGCACCGTTGAGCAGCCGGATGGAACCGGTGAGTTATTTAATACACAGGATATTATGGCCGGTTTGACATATTCCCGGTCTCTGACGGACAAATTCGCCCTGGGATTTTCCGTCAAATACATCAATCAGCGTATCTGGCATATGAGTGCCTCGACGATAGCCATCGACGTGGGAACGCTTTTTACCACACCACTCTGGGGCATTCGTCTGGGCTCCAGCTTAACCAATTATGGCCCTAAAATGCGCTTGCGCGGCCGGGATGCCAAATTCGCCTATGATCCCGATCCGGATAATCAGGGTAATGTTGAAATTGTTAACTCGGAATATGAGATGCTAAACTATTCCCTGCCGTTGCGCTTTCAGGTTGGCGTGGCCAAAGATGTGCTCAACAATGAAGCTAATCGTTTAACCATCGCTGCCGATGCTGTTCATCCTAATGATAATTATGAGGCCGTTAATGCCGGGTTTGAATATGGCTTTAGAGAAATGGTATTCTTACGAGGTGGATATAAATCCTTGTTTCAGAAAGATTCCGAAGAAGGATTAACATTAGGCGCCGGCGCTCATTTACGACTGGCCGGTGCTACACAAATCCGGATTGATTATGCTTATGTGGATTTTGGCAGGTTGGATAATACACAAAAATTTTCTCTGTCCATGCATTTTTAACTCCGAAATTGAACATCAGACAATATGAACAGGTTAAATCCCCATGAGATCCACCAATGGGGATTCTTATTTATAAAAATATTGATCAATAAATCCGGTTTTAATTTAATGATAAAACCATTCTTGTGGGGGCGGCAAATTGTTTTTTTGGTATTCTTCGCCGCTTTCATGATTATTATTCACTCCTGTGATTCACGGAAGCGAAAAGATGTATTGGCCCGGGTTGGGAATAAAACGATTACCATCAAAGATTTTAAAAATCTTTATGCTTTCAATCCGCATCTGGCCCGGATATCCCAAAAGAACACAGCCCGCAAATTAATGCTCAGCACATTAATTGCAGAACAAATTCTTGCTCAGGAGGTCGATCTGCAGAAATCGACTATGCGTGATTCATTACAGGACATGGGTGCGCAATACGAACGGGAGGCGTTAATCGAAAAATTCTGGCAAGATGTCATAATGAAAGAAGTAACGGTGAACGACGACGAATTGTTTGAAACCTATAAACAATCGAAAACCCGAAAAGTCATTGTGTATCTGATTTACCCCGATAAACAATCCGCACAAGCCGCTTATAGACAGTATCAAGCCGGAGTCACATTTAATGAACTGGCTGAGGCCATGAATCTACCGGCAACAGCATTACCCATCGATACGGTAAGCATGGAATTTCAATTACCCTTTTTTGAACAGGCCGTGCTCAATCTTGAAATCGGTCAGGTGAGTGAACCGTTAAAGGTCAATCAGCGGTATTATCTGGTGAAATGCATTGGTCAACAGGTGGAAGCTGGATTATCCAGAAGCGAATTTCAAAAACAACGGCAAAAGCTGGCTAAACAGCTGCGCCGCTTTAAAGGACAACAGGTCTTTATTCGGTATAGACAAGAGAATTTACCCGCCGAGCCTTACCATTTAAATCGATCAGTTTTTAAAAAGATGGTGCAGATTCTGGAGCCGCAAGCTGTGCAAGACCATTCAACCGGACTGCAATCCAATGCCAACCAATCTATGGACCGGGCTTTTGTATCCTCCGAACTCTGGCCCGAATCATTGATGAACGAAACGGTTGCCACCTTTGCAGATGGTCGAAGCCTATCGGTTGAAGCCTTAGGTAAACGCTTGGCCCTGGCTCCCTATCCCCTCCTAACCGAATCCAAGGCTCAGTTCAGGGCCAGTGTGATCAAAGCGGTCAAAAATATTCTGGATGATGAATTGATTGCCTCCGAAGCCAGAAAATATGGACTGCATAAAACGAAGGATGTGCAACGCCAGAAGTCAATGTGGATGGATTATGCCCGGTTTCGAACCGGCATCCGGCAGATCGTTCCGGATTCGCTTTCCGGGGAGCGGGCAAATAGAATGGTCGAATCCTGGTTGTTGCAAAAATTACCGGAATATGACATCGAGGTCAATGCTCTCATGTTAGATACCTTAACCGTACATCGCACGGATATGGTTAGTATTAAACAACACTTTCCGGGCAGAACCATCGCTCCTATTATTCAGCCCTTAATGTCTTTTGATCGGTGGCATGCAAAGATGAATACTTATTTTGAACAATAACCGATTCAGTATAAAACATTGCAACACAGAGGTACCATCATGAAAATATGTTTTGTAACCCTATTTATCATTGTCGGTTTGATACAAGCCCAGACTCCATCGGAAAAAGAGGTAGTCAATATCAAGGATTTAATGCCCGAAGTGGTCATTGATATTCGGTACAGTACGACCAATAATTTTACCGGGCAGAAATTATATTCAACCGATGAGTGCTTTGCCTCCAGGGCAATGATAAAAGATTTAAAACTAATCCAGGATAGTTTACATAACATCCGTCATTTTGATGGCCGCAACTTTCCCGATGGTTTGGGTATGAAAGTATTCGATGCCTACCGGCCGCATACCGTGCAATACCTCATGTTTGAAATCGTCGGATCGCCCTGGGTGGCTGATCCCAGCGGCGGTTCAAATCATAACCGGGCCGCTGCCATCGATATTACAATTATCGACCGGGCCACCGGCGAAGAACTGGATATGGGTACGGACTTTGATTATTTCGGCGAACCGGCCTGGCACGGTTATGACGGACATTCCGCAGAGGTGAAGGCTAATCGGAGTTTGTTGCTGGGCATGATGACAGACTTCAGCAATTTTTCCTATTACAGTAAGGAATGGTGGCATTATACGCATATTCCTTCAAAAGATTTTCCCTTATTTGATTTTCAGATGAAATAGATTGGAGTTATAAATGAAACAGCTACTCATATACAGTCTGATCGCCATCGGGGTATCGTTTATGCAGGCCGGGGAATCGTTTGTGGTCAATACGGTTATGGATTCGACACAGCGTGATGCCCAGGTGGCCCGTGATAAAGATGGCAATTATGTAATCGTTTGGCAGAATGTTAGTGCCGATGATGCCGGTAACATTACCATGCAATGCTTTAATGCCTCCGATGAAAAAATTGGCTCACAGAAAACGGTGAATACCCGTATCTCCGGTGAACAGGAAAAGCTGGCGGTGGATATGAATGACGACGGCGATTTCGTGGTGGTATGGGCTTCACATAATGGCGTCGATTCCGTCTATGATATCCATGGTCGTTATTTTAAAGATGGGCAGTTTACCGGAGGGGATTTTCTGGTGAATTCCACGATTGCCCACAGCCAAACCAATCCGGATGTGGCCATCTATAATGACGGCTCGTTCATCATAACTTGGGAATCGTGGTTTGAGGATGGCAGTGACCGGGGAGTTTATGCCCGGCGGTTTGATGCCACGGGACAGCCCGTGGATGAGGCCTTTTTGGTTAACGGCACAACGCAATTCAGTCAGGCCCGGCCGGCAATTGAAACCTTTGCGGACGGCCGTTTTATTATAATCTGGGAATCCTGGTATCAGGATGTTGCTACCGAAACAGGCTATGGTATTTTTGCCCGTTTGTTTAATACGAATGCTTCACCCGTGGATGAGGAGTTTCAGGTGAATACGTATACCAATGACTATCAATGGTTCGGTGATGTGTGCGTTTTGGATGATATTCATTTTGTGGTCACCTGGACCAGTTGGCGTCAGGACGGCAGCAAAGGGGGGATCTACTGGCAAAAATTTGATACCGATGGCAATCGTATTGGTCCGGAGGTTCCGGTCAATATGACCACCTATCACTATCAATGGCTGCCACGGGTACGGACGTTGGGTGAGGACAAACTCGTCATTGTTTGGTCCAGCTGGGGGCAGGATGGCAGCCGGGATGGGATCTATGCTCGCTCGTTTAATCCGTCGGGTGAATCCCAGTCGTTGGAAACACGTCTTAATGATTACACGGATAATTACCAATGGGAGCCGGATGTCATTTCGGGACAAGATGATTCGTTTTTAACCGTTTGGTCCAGTTGGGGGCAGTTTAATATGGACTATGAAGTGATGGCCAAACGTACGCAACTGGATAAACCGGTTGGTTTTTTCAGCGGTCGGCATTATGAGCATCTTCAGGGAAAGACCACCGCTGATTTTAAAGTCCATGTAATGGATTCATCGCAGTTAAACGGTCACAATTATGAATTATCCTTTACCGATGTGGCCGAAAATTCATTCTCAGCTCAAATAAAAGATATGGATACGGGAGCAATGCCTGTCAGTGGTTTTGTAGTAGATGACGGAGAGGATGTGTTTTATCAGACGCCTATGTTCGACGGCATCATAGTACAGATTAATCCGGAATACGATTTTGAAGTGGACTATGAAAACTCTTACTTTAAAAATAATTCAGGTACCAATCTGATGTTTGATATCGGCTTACCAACGGTGGGCACAGCTATACTGGCGCCCATTGACGTGGCTTTAATTTGGGCCGAGACCGATACCCTGCAAGATGGGTCTTATCAGTTTCCGGCGGATACGGCCCTGGGCTATTACGGCAATGTGCAAACGCCCTTCCGGGCGATCAATCTTTTAAATGATGAATCCCTTGATCTTTTCGTGGTGGAAAAATCAAACAGTAAAAATGAACGCTGGGATATCGGGGAAAAAATAGATATCATCACACCGCCGCCTTATCAGGAAATTGCATCCAACACCCATATTGAAATTTCCAGTCAGGCTCCTGAAGGTGGCATAGTATGGCCTTCAATGGGCGATACCAATTTTGTCTATACCACTCGTCCGGTTACGGAAAACGATGTATTCCGTTTCTCAACAGCGGGTTCTTTTGTCACGGGCCTAGAAAATGAAAAACCGATGATGGCTGAAACCTTTAAGCTCCTGCAAAACTACCCCAACCCGTTCAATCCCACTACGACCATTCCTTATTATTTACCGAGGAATACGTCGGTTCAATTAACCATCTATAATGTTTTGGGGCAAAAAGTCAAACAACTGGTGGACGGCTATCAAAAGGCAGGTCATTATAAAATTTTATTTGATGGCAGCGGTTTAGCAAGTGGTGTTTATTTTTATCACTTGCGTGCTGAAAACGTACAGATAACTAAAAAGATGCTCATTATGCGATAAAGTCATATTCTTTAAGCACCATGGAATCAAAAAACCGCGAGGACCGTGTTTTATTTGAATGGGGCAATGTATGCAGGTTTAAGATTGGTTACGGATCCATTTTGAGATTATGAAATTATACATATTATTCTGTTTATTCAGCATTGAAAGGAAATAAAGCATGATTAAATGCATGAAAAAATTGGGTCGAAGTCTCGTTCTATTGGCTACCCTCTTTTCTACACAAATCATGGCAAATGAGCCTCATAATAGTGCGAAGTTCACTGTGGACTCAGTGGGATACCTTAATATTCCTGAGCGTTCGGAAGAAGCTATTGGAGGATCAGCGTTTGCTGATCAGATAACGGGCATGAGTATTAAAAACCGCGAAACGGCTATAGTAGAACAAATAATGGACGGAAACGTCCCTTTCTTTTCCAGAAAATTAACACCGGTTACCGTTAATCAGACGATAAACTCTGAGAACTATAAAATGATTTTTTATACGGTTAATGATTACATGGCCATAGGATCGGATCAGGATTATATGTACATCCCCATGATGCCCTCCACCGCTCAGTACCTGGCGGATCAATTACATTGTTCACTGCCGACTCAAAAAATGGTGGATATTATTTATTCTGAAGCAGATGTCAAACTAAATCCCCAGCCTATTGCATGGTCCGAGGAGAATGTTACCGTGCCGGTCTTTATGGATCATACGGAACTAATTAACCAACAACTTCAGGAAAGGGGTTACAACAGACCAGCAGATAGTATTATTGCCGGTCATAAAAAAGATATCATTATTTCCAATAAAATATACAGCCCGGACAGGGATTACGAAAGGGTAGTTATCTACGGTTGGCATAAAAGTGATAACGATCCCATTCAACCGGTTTATAATGGGCATAGTGCTCTTTATGCTGATTATTCTCATGGTATCCGCCTTATATCGAATCGTGTCTATATTAATGAACAGAAAGATAGTATTCAGAATATTCTGAAGGACAGCAACCTTAATCAGCTGTTAAGCACTGAGGGCGTTATCAATAAACCTTATTATCCGGATAGCGACTGGTTTGTATCCATTAAAGATGAATATCCAAATCATCTAAAATCGTTTCACCTGTTTCAAAATTACCCCAATCCATTTAACCCGGCAACCAAAATTCCCTTTCAATTGCCCAAACAAAGTCATGTAGCTATGCAGATTTATAATGCCCTGGGACAGAAAATCAATGTGTTAGTTGATGAAAGGTTGAAGCCGGGTATTCATACCGTAAACTGGAAGGGTATGAATTCTGCAGGTGAACAGGTACCCAGCGGTATTTATTTTTATAAAATCCGGGCCGGGGATTTTTCGCAGGTCAACAGGATGGTTTTACTCCGCTAAGGCTGGACAAATCACAAAACATTCAGGTAGGATGGTTAAATATGAATTACAAAGTTATTTTATTCATTGTATTGATCCCAATTTTACTTTATGCCAATTCCAATCAGGATTTTCGGGGTATCTGGGTGGTCACATGGGAACACATAAATCGTTATGATACCGTGGAAGAAAATAAGGCAAGGGTACGGCAAATTCTGGATAATATAAAAAAGGCCAATATGAACGCCGTGTTGTGGCAGGCCCGGCAAAGCGGTACAGCGTATTATAATTCTTCTTACGAGCCCTGGGGGTATTATGCCGGTAAGTCCTATCCGGGTTACGATCCGCTGGCCTATGCGATTCAGGAAGCGCATAAAAGGGGCATCGAACTGCACGCTTGGTTTAATGTGTTTCAAACCTCATCCACCGATGCGGGTACGCCGGCTGCCGAACACCCCGAGTGGATTTGCACGGACCGCTATGGGAATCCGATGACCAGTTATCGCAGTGTTTCACCGGGTTTACAGGCCGTTCGCGATTATACCGTAAAAGTGGCCATGGAAATTGTGCGTAATTATGATATAGATGGATTTCACCTGGATTATGTGAGATGGAATGAATACGATACCGATGATATGGCGAATCCGGCATCAATGAAGGAACAAGTCAGTCAACTGGATGGCCTGATCTCCGAAAGTCGTCTGCAAAAATTATCCGATGTTCAGGGAGACCGGTTTATATTTGATACGCAGCATCCCTTTAATGACGGTGTACCGGATGGATTCGATAGCTGGGCTGATTGGCGACGCTGGTCGGTAACCGAATTTGTGCGTACCCTGCATGATTCCATACAAGCGGTAAAACCGTGGGTAAGACTGTCGCCGGCAGCGTTAGGCAAATATAACTGGTCCGGCTGGAATGGTTACCATGTGGTTTTTCAGGATGCCGCTTTGTGGTTTAATGAAGGGTATATCGAACAACTGATGCCCATGCTTTATCACTGGACATCCGGCGAGGGCATATACGGAGCGGTTGCCGGGGATTGTCCGGAATGCTGGTCGCAATGGATTCAGCCGGGATTGAGTAACGGACGCATTTTTTCCGGTGGCCCCGGCTCCTATCGACTGGATCAGGAAAATGTGTGGGATAATCATGAAGATATCGTAAGCCAATGCCGGACTATACCATGGCATGGCGGTTTTCAGTTTTTCAGCTATGCCAGCTGGAAAAGCCACAATTACTGGGAAAGAGCAGCCGGCAAATTTTTTCAGTATAAGACTAAGGTACCTTTAATCACCGATAGTCTGAGCAGCCAGCCACCGACTCCATCCATTGCTAAAGAAAAAATCGATTCTTTAAATTATCGGCTCTCAATTGATCCGGGTGATTCTCTGGCAGTCAATCACTGGTTTTATGTGTACCGCTCCGCTGATGATGTTTTGAGTACAAATGATGATCCGCTGGTGCATATTGAATACGGCACTGATGCCTTCTCCTTTGTGGATTCCTATCTGGATGAGAATACAAATGTGGGTGGTGTTTATTCCTATTTTGCCACGGTTGCCGACCGGCACCGCAAGGAATCGTCCATATCGGATTCGGTGAGGACGGATTCCATACCCACATTCATCCAACCGCCTTCGGCAAAACCGCTCATGGTGCGCATCCTTGGTGAAGATGCTTCTACGCTGAAAATTGTTTGCGAACCTGTGGAACGGGCTTCCGGTTACCGGGCGTTGTTAAGTATCAACGGTACCACGTTTCCGGATACGGTTGAAGCGGAAAGCAATGAAATACAGGCCACGGGACTGAACGCCAACCAGGTGTATTACATCAAAGTGCAGGCCTTTAACCGGAACGGAGCGGCTCCTGCAACTGATGAACTTTACGCCGGTGTGCCCTCTTCATCACCGCACAAGGTACTGATCGTTAACGGATTTGATCGTTCGACCAATGTAAGACAGAATTATATAAACCGATACGCCGATCCGGTTAACGACCGGGGGTATCCGTTTTCCTACGTTTTGAATGAAAGTGTTATTAACGGAAAAATTGCCTTGGAGCCGTTTGATACGATTATCTGGATTTTAGGTGACGAAAGCACGGCGGATGAAACGTTAAACGACATTGAACAGGATAGCGTTAAGGCATTTCTGCAGCGTGGAGGGCGTTTATTGGTCAGTGGTGCGGAAATCGGCTGGGATCTGGATGCTAACGGAACGACAGCCGATCGCCAGTTTTACAACAACTTTTTAAAAGCGGATTATGTGGCCGACGCTCCTGCCGGTCAAAACAATGAATATTTCAGCTGCACTGCTATAGAGGGTAATCTTTTTACCGGTATTGATGATTTTAACTTTGATGACGGCACCCACGGCTCCTATAACATTGACTGGCCGGATGCCATCAGTGGAAGGGACGGAGCCCAGCATATCATCCGCTATAAAGAGGCGTCTACGCAAAATATTGCAGGTATTGCCTATGAAGGCATGTTCCCGAATGGTAGTGCGGAAGGTAAGCTCCTTTACATGGGTGTGCCGTTTGAGACCATCTATCCGGAGGCAAGTCGCTTTGCCATCATGGAAAAGGCATTCGATTTTTTTGAAGGCAAAATTTCAAATATGGAAGATAACCTTCAAATTACGCGGGATTTCCGGCTTTACCAAAACTATCCCAACCCGTTTAATCCGAAGACCACCATCGGCTTTCAGGTCCCGCAGCGAAGTCATATCAGGTTACGAGTGTATAATGCTCTGGGGCAAGTCATTCAAACACTAATCGATAAATCAATGTCAGCAGGTCACCATGAAATAAAATTTAATGGTTCCAATCTGGCTTCGGGCGTGTATTTCTACGAAATAAAATCGCAGGGCATACAATTAAGACGGCGCATGATTTTTCTTAAATAATAGGCTTTCTGCGACAGGATCCGATCTTGTTTAAAACGGACAGCTATAAAGGTTGTCCGTTTTTTTATTGGATTATTTTTAATCTTTTAATAAATTGGCCCTTTTTTTATCAACAAAGTTTGTCTGGATAGCATGATTTATCTGATTATTGTTTCGGTATTATGGGCCTTTTCTTTCGGTTTGATTAAAGGCCAGCTGATTGGTTTGGATTCCAATTTGGTGTCTGTGATACGACTGGGTATTTCTTTAGTGGTTTTTCTGCCTTTTCTGCGCATCAAACAATTAGGCGTCGGTTTAGCTATCAAATTACTGATCATCGGAATGATACAGTATGGGTTGATGTATAGCCTGTATATTTATGCCTATCAATTTTTACAGGCTTATCAGGTTGTGCTGTTTACCATTTTTACCCCCCTTTATGTAACTTTGATCAATGATATTTTGCAGAAGCAATGGAATTCCAGATTTATGTTAGCCGCCCTCTTAGCTGTTGGAGGAACGGGATTTGTGGTTTTTCAGGATTGGCAACAGGTTAGCTTGCGTACCGGTTTTCTGTTGATGCAGCTATCAAACCTTTGCTTTGCCTTTGGTCAGATTGCTTATAAACGGGTTATGTCATACCGGACAGATATAAAAGAACATAGGGTGTTTGCCG
This sequence comes from Caldithrix sp., assembly GCA_014730185.1. Lineage (GTDB taxonomy): Bacteria > Calditrichota > Calditrichia > Calditrichales > Calditrichaceae > WJIP01. Next base: position 22,691 of record WJIP01000379.1, read on the forward strand.
TTTTGTTTATGGGGGGGGTGATCATAACCGCATGGGCATCTTTTTTTACGGTTGAATGGTATACCCTGGAAGTTAGTTCTACCCAATTATACACATTGCTGTATCTTGGCGTAATCGCATCGGGCGTTGGTTTTTTCCTGTGGAATTACGGTGCTAGAAGGACCAACGCCGGGGCCTTGGCAGTTTTGAATAACGCTAAAATTCCTCTGGGTGTTCTTTTTGCTCTGGTTATCTTTAATGAAGATGCCCAGATTTTCAAACTTATAATAGGTATCGTGTCTATTTTACTTGCCCTTTATTTAACGGAGAGAGGGACGCATATTCCACTGATAAAAAGCAGTATTCTGAAAGAGGAACGTTGATTTGTATCAAATGAAAAGATCTGCATGTGTGACGGATCACATTGCATTAAAATTAATTGAAAATTTTTAATGTGATAGTGCACTTTAGTATTTATAATTTATCAAGTTATGGAATGAGATTTAGTTTGGAGACGTTTAAAAATGTATTTAATAAACGACGAGCAATTTGTGAGTTGATAACAGCATGCCATCGTTCATAAAGTTAGTTAATAACAAAAGACACTGTGTAAAGGATTACAAAGGGGTTACTTATGGAAAAGGTCGATTCTTATCATTTGTCTGCTGCTGACATAATTGTTGGTATTCCCAGTTATAATGAGGCTGATAATATTGCCAATGTGGTCAAACAATGTAATCTTGGATTACGCAAATATTATCCCAATTTACAAAGCGTAATTATCAATGTGGATAATAACTCCCCGGATGAAACTCGTGATGCTTTTCTTAATGCCGTAAATACCATTCCAAAAGTTTATATTTCCACCGAGCCCGGAGTCACGGGCAAAGGTAATAATTTCTATAATCTATTTCAGGAAGCTGTTCGCTTAAAAGCCAAAGCGGTGGTCGTAGTGGATGCGGATTTGTTAAGTATTACACCTGAATGGATTCAATCTTTAGCTGAACCGATCCTGACCCACGGACACGATTTTGTCACCCCCATTTATTCCCGGAATGAGTACGATGGCACCATTACCAATAACATTTGCTATCCTATTATTTATGGTTTGATGGGTCGCAATATTCGCCAACCGATTGGCGGCGATTTTGCCTTCTCCGGCCAATTGGCAGAATACTACCTTAAACAGTCCTGGGTGGATACAACCTACCAGTATGGTATTGATATTTTTATGACGATGAATGCCATCCTGGGAGGCTTCTCTCTAAGTCAGACCGGACTGGGCGCGAAAATACATAAGCCCAGCGCGCCAAAATTAGGCGCCATGTTCAGTCAGGTTATCGGCACGTTGTTTAATATGCTGCTGGACCACAAAGCGGATTGGTCTGCGCGCCATAGTGTGCAGGATCTGCCGGTTTACGGCAGTAATGTAATGCATGAACCTCAATGTTTAAGTATAGACTATAAATCCATAAAAGCTCAGGCATTAAACGATTTTGTACAAAATGAGACGGTACTCCGTGAACATCTGCATCGCCATCATATGAAGTTGATTTCAGCAATGTACAGAGAGCACAAATTGGAAATGCATAATGCATTATGGCAGGGCGCCGTATATGACTTGTTGTATGCTTACGATAAACATCACCGCGATGCCCGGATCATTGAAGCTCTGAAACCGCTTTACTTTGGACGCGTGGCCACCTTTATCAGAGAAACGCTCGATATGGATCACGGGGATTGTGAAGAAGAAATTATCCGTCAGGCCCGGCACTTTTTTGCAGGTCGCAGTTATTTGACTGATAAGTATGAACAATCTATGAGAGTGTGACGGGTAATTGTTGAAGGAAAGTTTAAACTAATTTTAGGATCTGATAAAAACCAAAGGTGACCATTTATAAGTGAGTCCCTTTTTTTTGCTCATGGATTATTGCGTTTATTAAATTTCACGGACAGAACCACAATTTCCGGGCGGCTGCTGGTCCGGACCGGCGGGCCCCAGGTACCGACCCCGCAGGAAACATAAAAATGACTGTTCTCTTTTTGTTTATATCCGAAGCTGACTTCATAAATTGCGTTGGTTATATAGTTAAAGGGCCATAACTGACCATTGTGGGTGTGTCCCGATAATTGTAGATCGATGCCATTCCGCACACTTTGATCCAAGTTAAAGGGCTGATGATCCAATAAAATAACCGGCAATTGCGTGTCGACTCTTGCTATCAATTCCGATAAAGTTTTACGCTTCTGCCCGGTAAAACGGGTTTTGCTTAAGTCTTCTCTGCCGACCACATAAAAGGCACTGTCAATGAGTACAGATGCATCCCGCAGCATGGTAACACTGTGATCCTGCAGATAACGGGCGGCCCGCTCGGCTCCACCGATGTATTCATGATTTCCGGTTATTCCGAATACACCGTAAGTGGCCTGAAGTTGTGTCAGGGCTTGACCAAGATTTTGCCGGATAACGGGTGCCAAATCTTCATCAACAATATCTCCGGGCAATAAAATAATGTCGGGATTAAGAGCATTAATCATTTCCACATATTTACAAAACCGATCCCTTCCGACAATCGTACCCAGATGAATATCCGAAGCGGCTACAATCCTGAGTGAATCAATCGGACTTTCTTTGGCGATTTGAATATCCAATTTTTTAATATGGGGATGAGCTGCATTCCAGTGGCCTCCAATAACAACCAAAATGACTAAAACGATTACGGTGGGGAATAAGTATTTTTTTAGAATGAGAGGCTGGCGGAAAATGCGGTCGATAAAGGGTAAAAAATGATCGATGGCCCGCAGTATATCGATTGACAGACTAATCAGCAAAAAATAGACCATTGCCGCCAGCCAGAAACTGCCGATCCAGATCAAGGCATCCGAAACAAAAGAAACAGCATACCGTTCAAGAATGCGCCCGGCTAGAAAAGATATCACCAAAAATATAACTACAATGGTATAAATGGTTTTAACCCGGCTGTCACCGGGAAGAGACTGAGCGCCTCGTACGTAAAGATAATAATTGACGCTACCGTATACGAGAATAACGGCCGAAAAGAATATAAGGAAATTCAATGCTTTCATCACCGCCTTTTGTTAAAGTAATATGACATCAACCATCAGCCGAATTTATTTATTCCCGTAAAAGGATAATTGCTTACCCGTGGCTCGTTTAAAAAAATTAAATACCGCTTCCATAAGGGCATCTTTGCTTTTTTGACGGTTAACCGACTCGAAGGGAAAGCCCAAAACCACGACATCATATTGGCCTTTGTAGGCAACAGCAGCACTGGTATTATTTTCAGAATACCGCAAGATGGTTTTTGCCAGGGAGTCGGCGGGTTCGATGGCATCGGGAGCTTCTACCGCATACTGTTTTTCATTGAGTTCTGTGATAAAGGTTAGCGAGTCTGGGCCGGCAAAGAAAGTCGTATCCACAGCATGCAGACCACCTGTAGTCACTGCATAATTGGTACGGAAAAAATATTTCAAGACTTCATTGGCAAACCGGATATTGACGGAATCTTTATCGGTATTCCATAAATCCGAACCCACATAGGCTCCGGATAAAAACAAATGTTTGCCGGGTTGTAAATATTCAGTTATTTTGTGCTGTAATTTTAAGGGAAATGCCGAAAACTGGGGCTCTCTGATGGGTTTTGGCCAGGGGGTTGTCTTTTCCTCCCCTAAAATCAGGTCTACGTAATGGTAATCGGTCAGATCAATCATTCCGTCCATTACCGCTTCGTCGCTAACGGCAATGAAAGAATGACCGGCTGCTCTGATGGATTGGCCGTGCACTAGAGGAAAGTCAAACGTATTGCCGGCGATGCGTCTGGTTTCAAAATTGGCGTAACTGGCGCCGTGCCCGGGGGCATCATCGTCCAGCCACAGGGAGTGGGGATCATAATCGTATTGCCGGCCAATGTAGTTGAGATTATACTTATCCGGTACACCCTGATCCCAGAAATCGGCGAAGCCGGTATATTTATGAGTTTCAAGAGTAGCCGGCGGCGCAATGCGGTCAAATCCGTTAACGATTAGAACCGGCTCCTGTAGTTCATCCATATAACATACTGATAAAATTTCGGAAGGAAAGCTCAGACCGCCATCATTAAGTGCGCAAACTTTAAAACTGTAAATTTTGCCGGGGTCTAAATTTTGTATGGTATACTGCGGTTTATCCGTTAAAACACCGTTATCAAACCCTTTACCCTCCTCACGGGTATATACAACATATCGATCGGGTTCGGCGGCGGGCTCCAAAGGATCACTAACCGGCTGCCAGTTGAGCGTTACTTCCCGGTTTGCACTGAAAACGGCCTGAAAATGGGATACCGGCAAAGGCTGAACGACATAGGCTGTTTGATATTGATGGGCTAAAAACTCGAGCATGGATTTATAAATGGCGCGACTGACATCAAAAC
>WJIP01000380.1 GCA_014730185.1 Caldithrix sp.
GCATAATGTTGTTTGAATAACGAATCCTCAGCATTCCTTTGAGAAAAAATATCTTATAAAGTAGTATCTGTTCTTGCCGATAATGCTAATCATGATGAATCAATGGACGGGTTAATGTCTAAAATGATAAAAAAAGGTGTGTCATTCCGGATGACGCTAGAAATCAAAGACTGCTTAATCATTTAATCAAATAATTGTGATTTGAGGCCGGTTTATCCTTTGTATTATATGCATAATTTATTTAAATTATTTAAAAAAATAAATGAACAGCCAATTTTGGGGGCTTAATGAAAACGCTTATTACCGCTCTCCTCGTATTATTAATTTCTTTCTCAAATGGTTTTGGGGATGAATGGTTCCGGGCTTATGAAAAAGGCCAGGAAGCCATGAAAAACGGCGATTATGAAGCTGCTGCACGTTTCTTTAAAGAAGCCATAGATCAAAAGGATCAGGAATCCGATAAGATAAGAACTTATGGAATGCACTTCATTGAATATTATCCCAATAGAGAGTTGGGTATTACGCTATTTCACCTTAAGAAATTTGATGCAGCCCAACACTATCTTCAAAAATCAATTAGAACTGAACCATCCAATCGTGCCCGAAACTTTTTAAATCGCCTAACAGACAAAAGCGGAATTGCAAAAAACAGAGCAAGTGAAAAAAAAGTAACCCCTCCCCCGCCTGAACCGGCCGTTTCGAAAACCCAAAAACTTGCAACGCAGTCACCCGCCGTACCGGAGAAAAGTAATGTAAAAATGGTCGGCGAACGTATGAGTGTGGCTGTTTTCCCTTTTGAGAATAAAGGAACTAACCAGAACCTAGGTGAAGTAATTCTGGATAAACTGATAACTGCACTATTAAATATTGAACGTTTCCGGGTCATCGAGCGATCACAGTTAGAACGTATATTGGAAGAGCAAAAGTTGAGCATGAGCGGTATTATCGATGCTTCAACGGCAGTAGAACTCGGAAAAGGTATTGGTGTAGACGTTATTCTATTGGGCAGTGTATCTCCAGGTACGAGAGGATCGGTCAGTCTGGATGCCCGGGCTATTGATACAGAAACGGCTACCATCATTGTTGCCCATGATGCCGAATCCCGCAGCTCAGATGCGCAAAGAATTAAAGAAGCTGTGGAACAATTAGCTATCCAGTTTAAGAGCAGTCTACCTCTTGTGGAAGGTTTGGTAATCGGCGTAGAACAAAATCAGATAACGTTGGATGTAGGGAGACGCAAAGGGCTTAAAAAAGGGATGAAATGTATTATTTATAAAGAAGGTGCCGATGTCAAACATCCCATAACCGGAGAACTGTTAGGCAAAGAAACCAATATCCTTTGTCAGGGATTGATAACCGAAATTTTTGACCGCTATTCTTATGTGAGGCCTTTAAATGCCGATGCTTGGCAAAATGTGTCTGTGGGAGACAAATTCTTAACCAAATAACTTTAATTCAGGAGGATTGATTCATGGGCAAATTATTTACTTGGGTTCTTATTGGGTTGTTGCTTTTCACACTCCCCGTATTTGCACAAACCGATTTTAACTTTAATAATACTGGGAATGGCGCCCGGGGAGCAGCGATGGGATATGCATTTACCGGTATCGCCGATGATGCCACAGCGATATCCTGGAACCCGGCCGGCTTAACCCAGTTATATGCCATGGAAGCTACGGTAGTCGGACGTGTTAAAGCCGCTTCGGTTTCCTATGATAACCTACCAACTGACATCGAAACATTTGAAATTGAGCAAAAATCTCAATTTCAACTCAACTTTGCCAGTTTCGTCGTACCCTTTAACACGGGCGGCATGAACGTTGATGGTGGAGTAGCATTTCGGAAATATTATGATTTTGCCAACGAGGTCACCTACACTGTCATGCCGACTTTTGGAATGGAATCCGAATTCACCGAAACCACAGAAGGCGGCGTTAATGCTATTTCTCCTTCTGTAGGCGTTAAATTAACCGATCTATTCTCAGTGGGAGCCACGTTAAATATTCTGACAGGGTCCGTATCTTACTCCGAAGAAGGATATGACATCAATTCTGAATATGAGACCGATTATTCGGGTATGAACATTGATGTTGGTTTTCTGGCCAAAATATCACCGCAATTTTCTGCCGGCGCCAAACTCACTTTACCGCACACGCTTAAATGGGAGAATGCTGACGGTGGATCAGAAATCGGATTAGAGTTACCCTTATTTTTTGCCGTGGGTGTTGCCTTCCGGGCAACGGATCAATTCACTTTATCCGCTGATTTTCAGAGCCGGCCGTTTTCAGGAGCCAGTTTAACCATTGATGATGAAAAAGTCGAAGGGTTCGAGATTGAAAATAATCTTAATTCAATACACTTTGGAGCGGAATATCTGCTAACGATGGGTGATGTGATTGTTCCTTTGCGGGCAGGCTTTTTTACAAATCCCAGCCTGATGACCGATGCCGAAGATAACCAGATAGTAGAAAACGTCTTCGCCTTTGGTGGCGGACTGGTCATGGGCAATTTTATTATTAACGGGTCAATGGAAATTGGAGTGGATACGCACGATGAGGATTGGGGATATTCGGATTATGTGCAATACAGTGGAGCCACAGCCCGTATGACTCTGGGTTCAACCATTCATTTCTAATTTTATTTGAATATTAATGTTTAAAAAAATGCCGGCGCTTAAAACGTCGGCATTTTTTGTTAGTACTAGCAAGTCTATTCAAAGTTGGTTTAACTTATACGTTACTATCGCATCAAAATCATTTTCTTAATTTGCGTTCGCTCGCCGGCCTGTAAAAGATAAAAATAATTACCCGAAGCGACGGGATCACCACTTTCATTTCGGCCACCCCACTCCACCTGATGTAGTCGGTTGTTTACCATCCTTTGTTTATTTAATAAACGCTTCACAATCCTTCCCTGAATATCATATACGGTTAACGTGACCAATTGAGCTTGATCAAGAGTAAATGAAATTCTTGTACGGGGATTAAACGGATTGGGATAATTATTTTTTAATTCAAATTCGGATGGTGTTGCATTCTGAATCGCGAGTCCGGATACCGCATTGTCGGCTTCCACATCATCAATAGCCCAGCCCCAGCCATTGGTATTAGCATCGGCATAGAGGCGAAACCGGATATAAATTTTCTCATCAATGGCATAATTGGTGGTTATATCAATTTCGTGCAACCGATACATGGATTCGTCACCATCATCGCTGTTATTGTAGGCCGATTCCCATTGCGGATCGTACCGGCAGTCGTAAGGTTCGACCAGGATATCCCAGTTATCTCCGTCGGCACTGCCTTCCACGGTAACATAATCCCAAAAATTTTCATCGGGATAAACCGAACCTTCTTCACCGGACTCGATGATGGCCACATCGTTGTAACGCACCACGGAACCGGCTTTAACCACAATCGGCGTGCCCAGATAACTGATTGATGTTTGTTCATCATTATACGGGTGATCGGAATTCAGGTTGGGATTACTGAAGCCGGTGGTATCGATAATTTTCAAATCGCCAAAGAACGTCGTCTCAAAATTGTCGAAATTTTCCGTAAGGGTTTCTACGGCTTCATAAATGTGGTTGCTTTCTTCGTTACTCATTTCCATATCGGCGTTGCGGTAGCCATAAACCTGTGCAGTCACATCTTCGGGCGGATTGGTCATATATATAGCAAAGGTATCCAAACCGGCCTGCACATTATAAAAGGTTTTGATCACCTCGTTATTCACATAAACCTCGGCCGAATCATAACCGGAGGAAGCGCTGAAATGTATTTTCAAAGCGTTTGTATTGGGATTGGGAACGGTAATCGGTTCCAAACTGGGCGCCAGCAGAGGTCCCTGAGACAATTCTTCGCGATACACACTCCATATGCCCCGACCATGGGTAGCGGCTACAATATACTGGTCCACAATTTTCAATCTTCTTATGGTTACCGCCGGAATACCGTTATCGGCATATTGCCAGTTCAGACCGTTATCATAACTGATAAACAAACCAATATCCGTACCGATCCATATCTCATTTACATCGAAAGGCATCACCAGCACCGTATGCACGGGCACATCCGGAAGATTGTTGTTCAGATTATCCCAGGTCTGTCCCAGGTTTTCAGTGCGGTAAATTTTTCCGGAGCCCGAACTACCAATCGTAATAAACGCTGTGCTGTCCTGTGTGGGATGGGTGTCGATTCCGGTCAAATAGGCATGGGGACTGCCGGAAGGTTGGTTGGCCTGGGTAAATGACAAGCCGCCATCGGTAGATACATTATTATAGATGGTAGTACTCCCTGTCCACACAATATCCGAATTGGTTTTCGATACATTAATCTTAACCCGCGAATAGCCGCCGTAATTGGCATAAACATCACTCCAGCTAGCAGCTGCATTTGTTGTATACCACAGCGTATTATCATCACCGGCGGTAAAAAGTTTATCGGAATTTTCCGGATCCATGGCCAATGGAGTATGAAATATGCCACTCTGCGGCATACCATTATTAACTTCGTAAAAATTAAGGCCGCCATCGGTCGACTTATAAATGCGGGTGTTATATAACGTGCCATAGACAATGTCGGGATCGGTTTTATTCCAGGCACAATCAAAGCCGTCGCCGCCGATAACTCTTTCCCATGAAGTGGTGTAATCCGGGTCCAATGGTGAACGGTGCGTGCCATTATCCTGCGTACCGCCAACATACTGGTTTTGCGTAGGATTGCGGTCGGCATCGTAATATTGAGTGACGTTATAATAGTTATTGAGCTCCTGCCAGTTATCTCCTTTATCATCCGAGTAATGGATACCTCCATCATTGGCAGCAATAATATGAAAATTATCGGTTGTTTCATGGATGGTAACCAGAAAATGCTGATCGGCATGCACATACGGATAGCCGGCGCCGGAGTACCAGTTGGATATTTTTTGTTCATCCATACCAAAACTTGAAACCGTCACTCTATAAAGATCAATTCCCCCTGCAAAAACAATATCGGCGTCCAGAGGACTAACCACCAGGGTATTGTCGTACCAACCCTGGCCGCCCAACCAGTTGGATGAACTATTTAAAGCATACCAGGATTCACCAGCATCCTGTGACTTGAAAAAGTCTAATAAGCCATAATTACTGTTAACCGGCGAAGCATAAAGAATAGACGTGTCCGCTTCAGCGATTGCCATCTCGATGCGATTGTGATCCTGTATCTCTTCACTGACATAACTCCACGTAATACCTGTGTCTGTCGATTTGTAAATGCCGCTGGAATTAACCGCTATAAATTGGGTACCAAAGTTCAATGGATTGGCAATAATCTGCTGAACGCGATTGCCGTTATTAAACACTTCCGTCCAGCTGTCCCCGCCATCTACGGAGCGATACAATCCACTGTTTGTCGCCGCCAATACCAAATTGGGATTATCGGGATCAACAATAATCCGATTTACATAACGAAAGTTATTGTTACTGGCTGTACTGCTGAGATGTGTCCAATTATCACCGCCATCGGTTGTCTTAAAAATGCCGTCACCAATGATGGCGTCTCCATTGTAAAATCCTTCCCCCGTGCCGGCATAAAGGATCGATGGTTGCGTGGTGCAAATATCGATGGCGCAAAATGATAAAACTGGTAAATCTTCGGTTAACGATTGCCAGGACAAACCGGCATCTTCGGTTTTCCACACACCTCCACCGACAGCACCTACCCACCAGATATCCTCATCATCGGGATGCACAGCAATGGCCCGGGTACGTCCACCCACATTACCGGGCCCGTGTTCAATCCAGTTCAAAGCCTGAGACGATTCAACAGCATTGACGGGATATTGTCGGGCTATTTTCATAGCTTTAAATCGCCAGCCCGGTTTATAGGCATAAGATTTACCGATTTCCGAACGGATGGCGATCTCTTCTTCCATGGCCTTATCCGGTTTATCGGTCTTAAATTTATATTTATTTTTCTGCTTTTGTTTGAATAAATGCGCTTGTAATGTTTTACTGTTTCGGAAATACGACTTGGTCGAGTCCGGATGCTGCTTGAATAATTCCGTGCAGATAGATACCCAAACAAAGGCTGCCGCTAATAGTATAAATCCACTTAAATTTATATGCCACCGTTTCATATAGCACCTCTATAGATAGTTAAGAAATACATTTGCCCGCCGTTTACTTAGTTGATAATAAATAACTTATGCGGAAAATCAAAAAGTCATATCCTTTGATATAAAAACCGAATAGCGCATCCAGGGTTTAATTGATTAAACATACCAATTAAACACACTTTAATTTGTGTCATTAAAATGGCAATTTTTGTGTTATGAATCATATTGAATTATCTAACCACTCGATTACAAACATTAGGTACAACCCGAAAATTTCCCTCATTAATCTCTATTATCATAATTTCACTTTAAAGCTTTAAAATTTATAACCCCTCACACATTCTATTTATTAATTTTACTTTATCTGTATAGCTTGCCTGAATTAATGGACAATTGGTTTCACGCACCTGCACACAATTGTTTGGCAATCTGAAAAAGTATTTGTATTGCTGGTTCAATTAATAAATCGGGAAAGTCATAGTCATCGCTATGTAAGTCCGGCCAATCCTCACCGGCACCCATTGCAAAAATGGCCCCTTTGTATTGTTGTGTGAACCAGCCAAAATCCTCCGAGGGTTTGAATGGGTCTTTAATTATTTGTACGGGCATTGCTAAGCGATTGGCGGCCTGCCTGATTTGCTGTACGGCATGGGAGTGATTTGCGGTAACCGGAAATTCATCGCGCCACTGCAGATCAAAGGATATCATCTCTTTACGGCTTATTTGCTGAATTATGTGCTTTACATACCGAACCAGCCGCTCCATGGTATCATCGTCATCACTGCGAATGGTAATTCCGATTTCTGCCGAGCCGGGAGACGTACCGAATGCATCATCGCCCATGTGGATTTTCACAATGGTTATGGAAACAAATTGGTTAATGAATGCATTATCCGATGGCACTTGCTGCAATCGCTCAATAATTCGACTGACGGCACCCGCCGGATTGATACCCGTTTCAGGCTGGGCTGCATGGGCTGTTTTTCCCCTCAGAGATATATTTAATCCGCGGGATGCGCAAAACATAGGACCTTCTTTGAGAACGATTTCACCCATTTTATAACCCGGCCAGTTATGCAATGCAAATATATAATCCGGGTTTAACGATTTGAAATGTTCATCAGATAATACACGTTTAGCGCCTTGTCCGGTCTCTTCCGCGGGTTGAAAGAGAAATATAATACGCCCGTTCTGCAGAGGGTTGTATTGCAGCCAAAAACCCAAACCCAGTAAAATAGCTATATGCCCGTCATGACCGCATTTATGGGCCACTCCATCTGTTTGGGACCGATGGCCGAACGTATTTTTTTCCCGTATTGGCAGGGCATCCAGTTCTGCGCGAAATATTATCGTCGGTCCATGTTCGGGATTATCGATTTGAACGATTAAGCCGTGACCGGCTATATCCCTATAAAGTTTTGAGGGATGAACAGCCTGGAAAGCCTGTATGAGACGAGCAGAGGTTTCTTTTTCCTCTCCGGATAATTCAGGATAACGGTGTAAGGTTTTACGTAATTGGACGATTTGCGAGGACGGTCGTTGATTGATCACCGATTTACCCGTCTGGATATTAATAATCGTTAGGACGGATTAAAAGCCTTTAAGCCTTTCCGTCGTAGTTTTTTTACAGTCTGTATCTTTTTAAGATACCATCAATCAATTTTACTTTTTTAACTTTTATCCTAAAATTTCTTCGGCATGCAGCAGGTCGGAAAACTGCTCATTTTTAATCGCTTCGGCGTTCTTGCGTGCTTTAGCCAGTGCGCTAATGATGTATCGATTGGCTATAAACACCTTCCTTCTCTCCAGCTCAGCCTCCTCCAGAAGGATATACCCGGTATAAAGATAGCTATACATTTCCACCAGTTCTTTGGCCGCCATATCCTGAAAATCATCATCATCTTTATCAATCACAAAGGAACGGCTGTCCAAGAATATACTGCGTATCTCCCGCAGATATTTGGCCAGCACATCCAGATTACCTTTATACGTTTTATGGGCTTTTTCCTCAAAATGGTCAGCCATTATATCGTTCATGACGCCACCAATCGCCGCCACGATTTGCAGTTGCGAAGTGCCCTCATATATATTAGTAATGCGGGCATCACGGGCTAGCCGTTCCACTCGGAATTCCTTCATATAACCGGTGCCCCCATGGATTTGCAGAGCATCGTAGGTAATTTGATTGGCGGATTCTGTCAACATATACTTGGTTAAAGGGGTAAGCAAACCGGCAATTTTGTTAGCCTCCTTCTGCCGGTTTTTCTCATCGGAAAAGGATTTACCCTCTTCTTTAAGGTGTTCAATTTTTTCTTCCAGTTTGTCGCGCAGGTCTACCCAGTAAGCCGTGGCATACAATAAAGAACGGTTGCTCTCCAGTGTTACCCGCATATCGATCAACATATTGGTGACGACCGGTATATTAAGAATTGCTTTGCCGAATTGTTCGCGGGACTTCGCATAGGTTAAGGCTTCCGCAAATGCAGCCTGGGCTACCCCCAACGCCTGTGCAGAAACCCCCAGACGAGCACCATTCATCAAATCCATTACATATTTAATCAACCCGAATTTGCGTTTACCAACCAGTTGAGCCGGTGTATCATTGAATTGCAATTCACATGTGGGTGAACCATGAATTCCCAGCTTGTTCTCAATACGGCGAACTTTGACACTATCATCCCCGTAACAAACAAACATGCTCAATCCCCGTCCGTCCCGCGTTCCGGCTTCGGAGCGGGCCAGTACCAGTAAAATATTACCACCGCCGTTGGTGATAAACCGTTTTACCCCCTGCAAATGCCATTGCCCCTTATCATCCTGATAGGCATGCAATTTAACCCTCTGCAAATCAGAACCGGCATCGGGTTCGGTGAGCGCCATGGCTCCGGTCGCTTCACCGCTGGCAAATTGAGGAAGGAATTCATTTTTCTGATCGTCATTTCCGAATTTATTTATTGTTTCGGCAATATCCTGCAAACCGAATATGTTCATAAGGGAGGCATCAGCTCTTGAAACCATTTCAATGGCCATGATGTAAACTGTAGTAGGAAAATTCAATCCGCCGTATTGGCGCGGCAAGGTAAATCCCATTAATTCGGCTTTTCCCAATTGATCCAGTGCTTCCTGTGTTCCCTGCGCATAGGTCACTTTACCGTCTTCAAAATGGGCACCTTCTTCATCCACTTCGGCAGCTAAAGGGGCTATAACATTTGCTGTAATATCACCGACAATTTCCAGTACTTTGTTATAATTGTCGATAGCATCTTCATAATCCTTTGGCGCAAAGTTATATTTCTTATGCTCCTGATAATTGTTTTCCATTATATCAACAATTTCTTGCAGTTTGAGTTGATTGAATTGAAACCGCAAGTCATAATTATCTTTAAAAAAGTTGGCCATAAATGCTCCAATACCTTTTGATTTACGCGCGCATGTTTTTATGATTCATTTTGTATCTTGACCTAATACA
>WJIP01000381.1 GCA_014730185.1 Caldithrix sp.
CGTACGGGTTGGCCGGCCGCGATCAATTTCTTCAGATTTTGCAGAATCAACCGATTGGATACACCGATGTATTTTTGATGCAACGTATCATCCATCAGCTTCAGATCATACAAATAAAGATCAACATTGGCGTTAATCCCTGCGAAGGTTTCATAGGGGGCATAACCGCTGGTATCCACAGCCGTATGCAGGCCCGCTTTCTGATGGGCTTCCAGAAGGGCTTTCAGGAATTTCGCCTGTATCAATGGTTCCCCTCCGGAAAAGGTAACCCCTCCGCCGGATTCTTCATAAAACACCTGATCCTTTTGCACTTCACTCAAAACCTGGGCAACCGTCAGTTCTTTACCGATAAGCCCCTCTTCAGTGTACAACAGATCCACAGCCCTGCGCTGTCGGAAGTCACCCTGCGATTCCGGTTGTGAAGCCCGGCTCTCCGGATTATGGCACCACCAACAGTCCAGTGGACAGCCTTTCAAAAACACGGTGGTCCGGATACCCGGACCGTCATGAATGGCATATTTCTTCAGATCAAATACGATACCCTTCATGAGCAGCATGGTCTCTTGGTCAATCATGGACTTTACCGGTGATATCCTTGTCAAAATTTATCCTGATGTCACTGTGCTGCATTATTAAACTCCCTGGCTATTTCAATAATCCATTTTGTTTCAAATACTTCATCAGCTCTTGATTGCCCTTAAATTGCACAGCCTGCATGCCAAAAGCACGGGCACCCTGTACATTGATTTGACGATCATCGATAAACAAGCAGTTCGGAGGATCCACACCCACATTTTTACAGGCTTCTGCATATGTATTCGGATGAGGCTTTAAATAGCCGATCTGAAAACTCAAAGTTGGATTTTCGATAACATTGATAAATATATAATTTTCTTTGACATAAGTCCAGTGCAAGGGATCTACATCCGACAGCAATCCTAATTTATACGATTTACCCAGTTGTTGTATCAGACGGTCCATCCCCGGCATAGGATGAAAAACGTCGCACCATTTTTCCTTAAACTGATGGAAGGAAATATCCAGCTGCCATCGATCTTTAACCATGGCAAAAAAATCTTCCGGCGTGTATTTGCCTTTCCCGTAATCCATAAACAGGGGATCGCTGAACAACTCTTCCATCAGTTGCAGATCATCCTTATGATCGGTGTTGGGTACAAACTTTAAAAGACCTCTGGACAGGTCCACATCCACTAATACCCTTCCCAAATCAAATACTATCGCCTGAATATTTTGCATTTCAATTTTCCTGGAATTCTAAATTACCGGTCAACAATTTCACGGGCTTTTTGCAGAATCTCGGCCGCAGCCTTTTCGTAAGCGGAAGCGTGTTTTTCAGCATTTTGTAAAGCTTGATTGCTTACGATTTCATAATAATATCGAAACTTGGGTTCCGTACCCGAAGGCCGCAGCAATATCCAGCTTTTATCCTCAAAGATCAGTTTTAAACCATCGATGGTGTTGATGTCAAGAATCGCTTTATCTGCGCCACCAATGGACACGGAGTCGCCGGTGGCCAATAAGCGTTCCTGCAATACCTGCAAAACATACTGCTTATATTGTTGCCATTTTTCCACAGACACGCCTTTTACCTCCGTTCCTGCTTTACCGGGATAATAAAACCCATAGTTTTTCTGTAAATCTAAATAAATTTCAGATAGATTTTTTTGCCGGCTAGCCATGGCTTGGATGGCTGCTAAAAAGCCGGCCAAAGCACATTTTTCCAGAGTATGGCCGATGAATGAAATGCCGTCGGATTCCTCAAAGGCCATCACGGCTTTTTGGGAAGATAATACCTCCCTGAAATGCTTGAATCCTACAGCTGTCTCGAACACTTGCTGCCCATTTCGACGGGCAATTTCCAGAGCAAAATCGGATGAGGGCGCAGTGGATGCCAGGCCGCCGGTGATACCTTGTTTGAGTAAAGTCGCATAGGCCACCGCCCCAAAGCGGTTCATATCCATATCCATATGAGCATCGGCATAGCGTATGCGATCGGCATCGGGATCCAGAGCCACGGCCAAAGTAAACCGCCGTTCATTTTGCTTTAACAGGTCCATTAACTGCTTTTGATTTTGGGGATTCGGTTCGGGTTTTACACCGTGAAAAGCAAAATCATCATTTGTATTGATAAATTGCACGGCGGCTGCTGCCCTTAATTCTGTCATCAACGTATCGCCCAATAAGGCTTCGATATAGCCACGGGATGCACCGTGCATATTGTCGATCAGTAAAAATAAATCGTGTTTATTGTCTCTTAACCAGTTACGAAGGTGTTGCAGATTAAAGACCACACTTTTCTGTTCCACAAAATCGGTAAACATGTTTCGGGCATTAATAAGCTGACGTAAAGCATCATAATCGGTCTCGGCTTTTTCAAAATCCGCCTTCCCGGCCATGTAGCGGTTGGCCTTTTCCTCAATAATCGTCGTCAAATTTTTATCCGCCGGCCCTCCATCGGCCGGATTAAATTTTATACCGGCATAATCCATGGGATTGTGAGAAGGTGTAAAATTGATCGATCCGGCAGCCTGCAATTCCCTGAGCAGCGCAGATCCCACACCAGTGGGGCATTCACCGGCATCGTAGATACGAATGCCGGCAGCCGCCAATTCCTGCATGGCCGCCGCTTTAAAAACATTGCCCATAAACCGGTTATCCCGGAAAACAAGAATGCCCGCTTCTTTAACCTGATCAAAATGGTCAAAACCGACCGTGCCTAAAAACTCCGGTGTTTGCATCATTTCGATAATAGCCCTCACCACTTTATGCACATTCAGTAGGGTGAAATCCTGGCCTATAATACCGCGCCATCCTGAGGTGCCAAATATGACCGTTGTGGAATCAGTGTTGTGCTCAGCATGGATGCCCATAAAGGTACGAATTTCGGCAATCAGGTTGCGGCATAACGTTTTATCCTGTTCACTGACCTCCTGGTCATTCATGATGCCGCCCAGCTCTTTTGCCGTTTCCCACAGAAATATTTGGTTGTCCTGCAATCCGTCCTGAGCATAAGTATTAACCGAGTTTAACCGGGAGGACGCCGCCTGATTGATTTTTTGCTGTATTTTCCGGGCCATTTCTCTTTTATCCGTATTCATGACCATGTTAATTAACCTCTTCTGTTTGATTTGCATCGCTCGGTTTCACTTTTATCTTTTTGGCCTGTTTGATGTGCACAGAGCCCGGTTTGGCCCCGCGCGGCTTACGAATATGTTTAGCCGGAAGATAATGCACGCTTACCGTTCCGCCTTGCCGTAACTTGGAAAACCAGGCAGCTAAAGCGGCCGCTTCCGAAATAGTTTGCTTATCCACATCGTCACCACGGCTCTGCACAAGCACGTGGCTACCGGGAGCTCCGTTGACATGAAACCACAAATCTTCGGCAGCGGCAACCTTAAAGGTCAGATAATCGTTACTGTAATCATCCTGACCCACCAAAATTGGTAAGCCCGATGAGCTTCTATAGGTTTTTATTTTCAAGGACTCCGGCCAATTTTTCATCGTATCATCAACGGATATACCTGATTTACAAACCAAAGGCCTGGTTATAGGACTCCCGAATATGCTGATCGATGTCCTCATACCAACGGCGCATTTGAACGGTTTCGGGTTGACCCGCCTCCTGCCAATTCTGCATCAGTTCCTGATGCCTCTCAAAAATTTGGTTTTCCACGGGTTTCAATTTCTGCAAAATACCCTGAGTTTGTTTGTTGGCCAGTGCACTAAGGTTTAGATAGCGATAGCCCGAGCCCCTTTTGATCGGAAAACAACGTTCTTTTAATTTCAGAGAAAAATCACACAAAGGCGCGGGTTGACCATCCTGCGATTGCAGCACCTGTGGTAAGGCCGGTCCAGCCTGTACCCACAAAGGCAAGGCTACCGAAGTCAATTGAAATCCCAGGATAGTCCACATGGTTGCCCATTCCGTATTCTGTCCCTGACGTACACCGTGTACGACCACCGTGGATACGGAACTGGGCCGGGGAATATAATCGGTCATGATGGCAAAATGCGCTTCATCCGCTGAAGGCAGCGGTTCCTGCCACAAATCCCGCTGTAATAGTCCATGTTTCAGGGAACGGCCGGCTTTCTGCAACAGCCAGCGAGCGGATAGATTATTGACATTAACGGCCTGGCGCAGGAGCATTTCGGCGGCGTTCTCCCGGATAAAGCCATAACCGTCATTTTTTTTGCCGTAATAGGAATAATTGGTTCGCACCACATATCCAAACGGGGCAACAGCCGGATCGTTTACATCGATCTTGGTGTAGTCGAAATTGGAGGTTTCAAAATAGGCGGCTCCCCCCCTGGCATCAATCACTCCGAAGTTGGCTTCCACGCCGATCGGTTTGGGCCAAGATTGCAGGAGACGTTCAAAATCGGAAATGGTGGCACAACTCTGCAAGGCCTTTTTCATGACCACGCCTTCCTGATCTTTCAGTTTTGTGGTATCCGTATGCGGTTTCAAATTATAGGAAGCGGAATTCATGATGGCAAAACCCTGTGTGTTATAGCCGGCCCATACTTCCGTTCCCAACGTATCCACTGTATTGATTAAACCCAAATAGGGATATTGACCATCTTCAAAATGCATAATTTTATTTTGCTCAAAGCCTGAATCGCGGTGTTTCCAGAGCAGCGGACGTCCGTCAACCGTATATTTTCCTGAAATGATGGCGGTGGTGCAGGCCTCTAAGGTGTTCAGTACGGCTAACACCGCAACCACGCTGCATAATAGTATCTTAAAATATTTTAACATGAATGATCCTCATTAACGATAAGTTTGTCAACTGCTAAATTTAAATTATTAAAATATAGAGGGCAGGACAAAACGATTTTTAAGCCAACCATTAAAATCAATCACAAATCGCAGCCATCCCAAGAATGTTTGGAAGCCATCGATGCCCAAATTTAAAGAGCATTTGGATTATCTGCTAGATGAATTTTAATATGCAATGCGTTGTTATTGAGCTGAATGAGACCGTATTCGTCGCGGTAATCCTTAAAAATAATCTGATCCGGCGACTGATGAACGATGGTTAAATAGCGATCCAGATTATGCGGTATGTCTGCAAAAACCGTCCTGGCCTGGTCTTTTCGGGCATAAGGAATGATAAGCATCGTAAAGCGATGATTGTCGTTGATTTGATAATCGGCCCCGAAAGCATATCGCTGTCCATTGAGCCGGAATATATCACCGGAGCCAAAGGTATAAATGGGTTGCATGGCATACTGGCCGCGAATGATAAATTCGGAACCGATTAATCGGTGATGCCGGGGAAGGCCCTCAAAAATATGGTTTTGTACATCCGAGGATTCGATTGAGGCCGTCAAGGCATTGGCTAACCGCGTCATAATCTGTACATTACCGGAATCCCCGCTGAAATTATTGATCTGAATGAAATAGCGATTTTGGTAGAGGATGAATTGATAGCGATTGCCGCTGTTCCGGGCCTGCACCCCCTCAATAGGCGTTTCATGGCCGCATTTATACAGATACATAC
>WJIP01000382.1 GCA_014730185.1 Caldithrix sp.
CCCTGATCCACCAGTATATGGGCGGCAGCAAAATTTTCACGGGCCAACGCCCAGTTCAGAACGGTGTTGTCTGCATTGTTCGTAGCATTAACGTCGGCACCTTGAGCAATCGCTGCATTCAGGGCTTGATTATCATCCGATTTTACTGCATTTAACAATTGTTTATTTAATTTACCTTTTTTAGAAAAGAACATCGAACAGTCTCCTTTGACATTCATATAGTAGGATTAAATTTATTTTAGCATGATTTCCCTTATGGGCATGTTATCCACTCGTAATTTTTCCGACCGTATTTTTATTATGCCCCGGGTTGTCACCATGAGTTGGGCATCATAAATGCCATCATCGTAAAACAATGTGGTTTCGATAAGCCAACCATGATGCCGTTTCACGATGTTTGGTCTTTTGATGGTTTGCCTTATGGTTTGAATTTCACTGGTTGTAGCTTCCCGGTTAAATGACAACGGACTATCCTTATTTACCAACCGGAAAGAACCTTCTGCACCCTGGATGGAACCCATGTAAAATCGGGCATAGGCATAAACATTGGCGGTATTTAGCCAGGGTACAGATCGGGCACACAATCGGGCAAAGGGCTGTACTGTTCCATCCAGTTTGATGATGGTTGGGGATTGCCGGAAAAAATACATGGTCAGAAAGGGATGCCAGGCGTAATCGGTGGCTTTCAGCAATTGCCATCCGGGAAACCATGGCAGACATCCCGTTTTAAGGCGGGTCTGTGTCAGAGAGAACAAATCCTCATGATGTAACTGATTGAGGCGATTGACCAAATTCGGTCGTTCGGATTTGGGGATATGCTTCCATGCTGTTTCGATCATATTTATTTTTGCTTGGTCTAAGCGGGCATCCTTGCCGGTACCCCGAAATTACTTTTGTTCCTTACCATTGTTAAGTTCTTGTGTGATTTTCTGTTTTCGGAATTCAGAGGTTAAGCTTTGACCTGATGCCGGATCGTTTGATTCCAGATCTTCGATAATATTCCGTAATGCAGGCGGCAGTTCACCGCGTTGCACATAAGTATCCCAGGCCATTTCCATCAATTCTGTTTCGGTGAGGTCAAGCTCACTGACCGGTTTGCCGCCCAATCGGCGAATAAGGTCATCCCGGGATTTACCCATAATGATCAAACTCCGTGTCTTTTACTATTGATTTATCAAGTTGATGTTGCGGAATTCCACTTTGAATCCCCGGTAGCCGCATAGAATTTGCAGCAGGGCAATACGGTCGGTTTCGGACGAGACGTTATCAAAATAGAGTTTTGTTTGCACCGACTGCCCGGCTATGATTTTCTTTCGGGCCCCGGAATACTGGCTTAATCCTTTGATTTTTTGATAGTCATCGGCAAATTGCACAGCCGATATCAGGTATTCATTGCCAAGTTCATCAAAAATTTTGGTTTGGTACTGCCACCCATAGGTGATGGCAAATTTTTTGTCCTGTTCGGTCGTGTTACTTACGAGCAGTGTGCAAGTAATCTGGCCATTGGATAACGTGCATTCCTGTAAGACGATGCTAAATCCCTCTTTTTTCACTACCATTTGCGGGGTTGGCTTTTCTTTGGGAGGTATCCGGACGGATGGTGTGGGGATTTTGGTTTGACCATCAATGGGTTCGCCCAGCAATTTTTTTACCGTATTATTTTTAATCAAATTGACCGAAGCCACAGAAAAGACTTTCCCGGTTTCGGTTGATATCAAGCGGGCATTAACTTTGATACTATGACCCAGGTCGGTTATACTGCCGGTGGCAATGGCATCCACACCCAGAATACGGCCCAGTTCTTTGGCCGAGGTGGCATCCACTATTCCGCTTAAAGTTAAACGGTTTTCTTCCATCACCTTATGCAGCATTTGCCGTTCGATCACTTCAAATGTGCGGGTACGGAACAACCGGGTAATCAGTTCTTCGGCCAAAAAACGGCCCAGTTGATTCACATTATTTTCTAAATCCGAAAATTCGACAACGGCGATTTTAGATGTACGGGTTTGCAGCAGTTCCTGCACAATTTGACCGGTAAGGTGGTTGAGCTGGGTGTCAAGAACCTCGGATTGATTTTGGGAATTATCCGAATGCTGCAGTTTTCCGGAACCGCTGCAGGTCATGACGATAAGCGATGTGAAAATATTCAACATCCATGTTACGTATTTCATAATACGACCTCTTATGATTCAGTGAGTATCAACGCCTCCAAGCAGCAAATTTAAAACGGATGCACTTTAAATTAATGAATCCGTTCACAAATCTCAATTATAATTTGGATAGGGCTTTAAACTACAGGAGGTATCAACTTTAAAAAGTCTGACTTTCCGGTCATTTTTGGAATAGGGGTTGTTATCAACGCGGTCCAATTTGCGGTGCACTAATGCGATGATGTTGATTTATATCCACCTTAGCTCAAAGTGCATAATGTCCGTTTCCAGCTGAATCAAAACATCATATAATATAATACACCACCTTTGTAAAAATAATGTACAGAAAACAAGACTATGTTTTTTGTAAAAGTTTATTTCATTTTTACAGAACAAAAATGCCAATGAATCGATTCATTTCCTGTTTCAGAAGGCCTGACATAAGATTGTATCCATCGCGGTAGAGAGAAAGTAATCAATAATTTTGCGTTTATCAAGTGTTGCATGTCTCCTTCCAAAGAGCATGCTTTCGAATGAAGTACAAGGTTCCTTTTGTTCTTCGCTTCGCTCAACAATCCATCGACAAGAAGGCCATGCTCAGGCAGATGAAATCGCCCAAGGATGGATTGCGGTTGGCAGCATTTTCTATCCTTCAATATTAGTGTTTGGTTATCAGGTTTACGGTTGCGCTTGTGCTTGAAATGGATTGAGTATTTTAGTACTTTACCTATTTACATAAATAAAATTAAACCGATCAATAAAACCTCATGCAACATACATGAAAACCTATAGGTAAAGGAGGCGTCAGTGAAGGTGTTTCAGACGGATCACATTCGGAATATCATGTTTTGCGGTCACGGCAGTACCGGCAAAACCATACTAACGGATGCTATGCTTTATAACATGAAAGCGATAACCCGCCTCGGTTCCATCGAACAGGGAACAACCATTTCAGACTATAACAAAGATGAAGTTGAACGGCAAATTTCAATCAATACGTCGCTCAGCCATGGTGAATGGAAAAGTCACAAAATCAACATGATTGATACGCCGGGGTACACCGATTTCTTCGGCGAAGTGGCCGGTGCCATGCGCGTGACCGATCTGGCAATGGTAGTGGTTTCCGCTGCCGCCGGCGTGGAAGTGGGTACCGAAATGGTGTGGAACGAGGCCACCAAGAATAATGTGCCCCGTTTTTTTCTGATCAACAAGCTGGACCGGGAAAACCTGGAGTTCGATAATATTCTGGAAGGCATACGTGAAAGCTTCGGCCATCAGGTGGTGCTGGCACAGTTTCCGGTGGAAACCGGCCCCAATTTTGATTCGGTTATCGATTTGTTCCGCATGAAAATGCTCAAATTTGCCAAAGATGCTAAGGGCGCCTTCAATGAAGAAGATATTCCTGCTGATTTACAGGACAAGGCAGATGATCTGCATCTAAAACTGATTGAAGCCGTGGCCGAAAGCGATGAATCTTTGATGGAAAAATATTTTGAAGCCGGCGAACTGACTGAAGATGAATTCCGCCAGGGTTTTCGGAAGGCCGTCGTACAGGATGTGGTTTTCCCTGTCTTTTGTGCATCGGGTACAGAAAATGTGGGTGTAAGGCGGTTACTGGACGTGATCACTAATTTTGCGCCTGCCCCACACGAGCGTGGCGAAGTTAAAGGGGACAACGATGCTACCCGTAAGGTTTCCGATGACGAGCCGATGTCCGCGTTTGTATTTAAAACCCATGCCGAAACCCATGTGGGCGAACTGTCTTACCTTAAGGTATTTTCCGGGATACTAAAAACCGGTGAAGATGTGCAAAACGCTACTGCCGGGCACGGGGAACGTATCGGACAGATTTTTGTGCTGAACGGTAAAGAGAAAAATAATGTGGATCAATTACATGCCGGCGACATCGGTGCCCTGGTTAAACTGAAGCAAACCCATACCAGCGACACATTATGCAAAAAAGGTTCGGAAATCGTTTATCCCAAAATTGATTTCCCCGATCCCCTCATCCGCACTGCCATCCGACCCAAGGCCAAGGGCGATGAAGACAAAATAAGCAGCGGTTTGCATGTGCTGCATGAAGAGGATCCTACCTTTGTTTATAAGATCGATCCGGAATTAAAGCAAACGATTGTGTCCGGACAGGGTGAGTTACACCTGGCCATCATTCTGCGCCGTTTGAATGAACGGTTCGGCGTGGCAGTGGAAGAAGATGAACCGCGCATTCCCTACCGGGAGGCCATCAAAAAGAACGCCGAAGCCCAGGGTCGTTTTAAAAAACAATCCGGCGGTCGCGGTCAGTACGGCGATTGCCATCTGCGTCTGGAACCCCGCCAGCGGGGAGAAGGTTTTGAATTTGTTAATGCCATCGTCGGGGGTGTGATTCCCGGAAAATTTATACCGGCTGTGGAAAAAGGTACCATCGAAACGATGGAAAAAGGTGTTATCGCCGGTTTCCCCGTTGTGGATGTTAAGGTGACGGTTTATGACGGCAGCTATCACAGTGTGGATTCGTCGGAAATGGCTTTTAAGGTAGCCGCTTCCATGGCCTTTAAGAATGCTTTTGAGAAAGCAAATCCCGTTCTGCTGGAACCGATTTATGATATCGAAGTGCGCGTGCCCGATGAATATATGGGCGATGTAATGGGTGATATCAGTGGGCGCCGCGGTAAGATTATGGGTATGGATGCCGACGGCCGTTTTCAGGTCATCAAGGCTAAAGTACCTCTGGCCGAATTGTATCGATATTCCACCACCCTGCGTTCCATTACCGCCGGTAAAGGCATTCATAAACGGTCTTTCTCTCATTATGAAGAAGTACCCGGCGATCAAAAAGAGAAGATTATCGAGAAGGCTAAAAAAGAACGCGAAGAAGAAGAATAATTTTTGCAACATTAGCAACGATTGAGTATCAGGCCCAATATCGTATTCGGTGTTGGGCTGTCTTTTTTATACATGGTCGGCACAACCGCATAAAAACAAGGGACGAATAATGGAACAATTATGGGCCCCATGGCGCATGGAGTATATACTCAGCAATGCCGAAAAAACGGAAGGCTGTATTTTTTGTGAATTCCCCCGGCAAAATGAAGATGAAAAAAATTTGATTGCTTATCGCTCGGAACAATGTTTTGTCATTCTCAATCGTTTTCCCTACAACAACGGTCATATCATGGTTGTACCTTATCAGCATACGGGTGATTATACACAGTTAAAAAGCGATGTACTCATGGATATGCAGGCCGTTATTCAGAAAGCCATTGATGCCATCCATCAGACCATGCATCCCCATGGACTGAATATCGGTATGAATCTGGGACGTGTGGCCGGCGCCGGCATAGAGGATCATGTTCATTATCACATCGTTCCCCGGTGGAACGGCGATACCAACTATATGCCAGTGTTAACCGGTACCAAAGTGGTATCGGAAGCATTACAGGATACCTGGACCAAATTAAATAAAGTAATGAACAAGTAGACCAAAACGAGGACCGGTTATGCGTACGTTACTGTACAACATTGCCCGCCTTTATACTCCCGATACCCAAAGAGCGTACGGCAGCGTCCGAACATTGACGGATGTCAGTCTGCTGCTGGAAGACGGGCTGATCGCAGACATCATGGATCGGCCGCGTCCCGATGTGGAAGCGGATGAACAACTGGACGGCCAAAACAAAACCGTCATTCCCGGATTTGTGGATGCCCATACCCATCCGGTGTTCTGGAAAACGCGCGAGGATGAATTCATCATGCGCATCCAGGGTAAAACGTATGAGGAAATTGCACTGGCGGGCGGCGGTATCCGTAATAGTGTGCGCCGATTCCGGGAGGCGGATAAGGAACAAATCAAGCAGGTAACGCTGCAGCGTTTAGGCTATTTTGCGCTGTTCGGTACCACTACCATCGAGGCTAAAAGCGGTTATGGCCTTTCCACCGAAGATGAAATCAAAACCTTGGAAATTATTAAAGAGTTAAATGAAGAATTGCCGCTGCAAATGATTCCCACTTTTCTGGGGGCCCATGAAATTCCGGATGAATATCAGGATGATCGTCAGGGCTATATCGATTTGATCATTAACGAAATGATTCCCCTGGTGACAGAACGCAAACTGGCCCGGTTCTGTGATATCTTTTGCGAAAAAAATGTGTTTACCGTGGAAGAAAGCCGTGCTATCCTGCAGGCAGCCCAAAAGCACGGATTGGCCAGCCGCTTGCATGCCGATGAATTGCATCCCTTTGGCGGTGCGGAGCTGGCGGCGGAAGTAAAAGCATTGTCCGCAGATCACCTGGTTCAAATATCGGATCAGGGTATCGAAGCTATGGCTCAAGCCGGGGTTATTCCCATCGTGCTTCCCGGTACTACATTTTTTCTGGGAAAAGACCAATATGCGCCTGCCCGTAAAATGATCGATGCCGGATGCCAGGTGGCTGTGGCTACCGATTTTAATCCCGGCAGTTCAACGACGCACAATATTCAATTAATGTGGACCATCGCCGCTCTCAAAATGGGATTGTTGCCACAGGAACTGTTATGGGCCACCACACATACGGCGGCGGCTTCCCTCAACCTGAGTCAACAACTGGGTGCCATCGAACCGGGCAAGCAGGCCGATTTAGCCGTGCTGGATATTCCCAATCTGAACTATTTACCGTATCATTACGGCATGAATCATACTGTCATGACCATCAAAAAGGGTCGGGTTATCTATCCGCGATGAATTGGACAGAGATGCTGCCACAGGGTTGATAATACCAATACCCCAGAAATGTGTTAACAAACGACTTTAATAATTAGGAGGCTCCATTATGGAACAAGCGATGACCATAGGACATGGCCGTCTGAAATTAATGATCGGTGATATAACACAACTTTCAGTGGACGCGGTGGTTAATGCCGCCAACGCCCAATTAAAGCTGGGTGGTGGGGTGGCCGGGGCCATTGCCCGTGCAGGCGGACCCGAAATTCAGCAAGAATGCGACCGCATCGGCGGCACTCATGTGGGCGGTGCTGTCATAACAACCGGCGGAAATCTGCCGGCCCAAAAGGTGATACATGCTGTTGGTCCACGTATGGGTGAAGGCCGGGAAGATGAAAAATTAGCTCGGGCCACCCGCAACAGCCTTAAAGTCGCTGAGGAAAACGGATTGCAGAGCATTGCTTTCCCGGCCATAAGTACGGGTATTTTCGGATATCCGGTGGATCGCTGCGCACAAATTATGGTGCGGGAGGCGGTTGATTATTTAAAGCAGGAGCGCACCGTTCGGGACATTATTTTTTGTCTATTTGACCAAAACACATTTGATACGTTTGCCGAGGAGTTGCCAAAACAGACGCCATAAAACTTAGCGATTTAAAATTTTATTATAATAATCAATATATTGTTGTACGATCCGATCGGCATTGAATTTTTGCTGTGATATTTTAAGGGCGTTTTGAGAAAATTTTTGACGTAAGTCCGTATCGTTGATTAATTTCAGTACACTAGCAGCATAAGCCTCAATATCGCCAACTTCGCAGACAAATCCTGTTTCACCATCAATGTTCACCTCCGTCAAACCACCGGCATTGGAAGTAATGCATGGAACGCCGCAGGCCATGGCCTCCAGGGCGGCCAGTCCAAAGCTTTCATTTTCACTGGGCAGTATGAACAGATCGGATATGGCCAGAATATCGGCCACATTTTCCTGTTTGCCTAAAAATTCGATAGATTGGCAAAGTTTCTTTTCTTTGCACTTGCGTTCAACCGCAGCCCGCTCCGGTCCGTCACCGACCATCAGCAACTTTACTTTGCTCTGATCAGCAATTTTCTCCATAACGTCCACCAACTCGTGCACGCGTTTTAAGGGGCGGAAATTGGAAATATGCGTGATGATTTTTTCATCTTCATTGCAGCATTGATGTCTCAATTCTACGGATGCCGGGTGATCTTTGAAATCATCGGGGATGAAATTAGGAATTACTTGTATGGGTTTTTGAATTTTAAAAATGTTTTTGGTTTCATCCCTCAAATAATCAGAAACACTGGTTACACCATCGCTTTGTTCAATGGAAAATTTGGCAATTTTAATAAACGATGGATTGGAACCGATGAGGGTGATGTCCGTACCATGCAGGGTGGTAACTACTTTGATATCATATCGCTTTAACATTTCCCGGGCCAGATAAGCACTGGTGGCATGGGGGATGGCATAGTGCACATGCAGCAAATCCAGTTCGGTAAACTCCACTACTTCAGCCATTTTGGAAGCCAGGGAGAGGGAATAGGGTGGATATTCGAACAGAGGATAGTGCACAAC